>LXTK01000241.1 GCA_001643475.1 Proteobacteria bacterium SPGG2
ATGGATCAGCCGGACTTTGTTGCACGGCACCGTGAGCTAGAGAAGAACCAGGAGTAGGTATGTGCTTTCTCCATTGAAGATGATCGTCGCGGCCTCATTCTTTGTCATGTCCCTTGCCCCGCACGCGCCAAACGCAGCCGAGGGACAACTTGAGGGCTTTGGGAAAATCAAATTCGGAATGGCGTGGCCCACCGTGCTGGAACTCTTGGGCGATCAAATAACCCAATATGAAGCTCGCCATGTCGGCTGCCGAACAAGCGTTCAGGGCCATCCCGTCTATGTATTCCAGTATTTTGACGTAAACCGGAGTTCGGAGAAGGCGGTGGCAACGAAAGCAGATATTCGATTTGGCGCCACGAAAACCGTAGAAGGAGGGATCGCACTATTTGGCCGGGCTCTGAAAATGCTTGAGTCGAGCCCGAGGGGGTGTTTGAAGGCGCTGGAACAGTTTTGTTGACCTACGCGMKCGTGCGCGAGGGTCRGGGCGATACCTTCGGCGCCCTGGTGGCGGGTTTTGAATATACCTTTTATCAGGTCAAGAAAAGCGTCGTCGATGTCGGCGTGTTATTAGAGTATCTGTACGACGGGCGCGACGAGGATCCCGCCATAGCCCCGCCTACGCCATTTGACAATGATATATTCGTCGGCACGCGCATGGCGCTGAATGATGTCCAGGATACCTCGATCCTCGCCGGCGCGACGATTGATATCGATGATCAATCGACCATATTTATTGCCGAAGCCGAACGGCGGCTAAGCGATCGTTGGAGGCTAGTCGTCAAAGGCCGTTTCTTTATCAATGTCGAGGATGATCCGCTGCTGCGGAATTTTGAGAACGACAGCTACGTCGACATCAGCGTGCGTCGGCATTTTTGAGGGATGCGCAGGAACGACCGGTTCACGGATCACTGATAACGGTTAACGGAATCACTGATTACGCTTCACCGTTCACCAGTCACGGCCCACGCCTCACGGTGTATTGAATCCTTAGTCCTTTTTGAGGCCGGATCTGTGCTCTTTATTGATGGGGAGGTGATCGATAAGCCACGTTCTGGCTGGCAACATAGCTACAGGTGTAATCAAGCTGTAGATCTCTCCGTGGTTAACGCCGGCCTGCTGTTTACGAGTGTCCGCTATTGGCCGGTTGCTGTCCTTCAGTAGGTCATATATTCAGTTAACCGAACGGCTGCTTCTAGGCGAAAGCGGCCATAGGAATTTTGAAGCAAAACCACGCGCCTACGAATTTGCGAGTGGCTGCTTGGGGTCGTTTCCCTGTCCCGTGAGTGTCCCACCGTGAAAAGAAAAGACCGTTTATTTGGCTGGGGGACGAGGATTCGAACCTCGGTTGGCGGAGTCAGAGTCCGCTGTCCTACCACTAGACGATCCCCCATTATTTAAATGCGAGTCGGAAGTAGCAAGTATAAAAGTATGCAGGGTTAAGGGGCCCTTTCTTCAGTGTAGTACTTGATCAGGCCCTGGACCATCCGCGAAATCATGGTCCTTACAATCAGCTAATAGTTTGTAGAGATCAACACTCAACGGCAGCCACGTTTTCACACTTCAAGGCTTTCGAGTGCTTCCATTCGGAGCCTTGCCACTCGCTACTTGTAACTTGCTACTAGCGTTTTGAATACTGCGGCCGCTTGCGGGCTTTGTGGAGGCCGTACTTCTTGCGTTCTACTTCTCGCGCGTCGCGGGTAACGAAACCGGCGCTGCGTAAACGCGGACGCAGACCTTCATCATAGTCCATAAGGGCACGCGTGATGCCGTGACGAATGGCGCCCGCCTGCCCGCTCAGACCACCACCGCACACATTGGCAGTGACATCGAACTTTTCCTGCATGTCTACCGCCGCGAACGGTTGCCGAACGATCATGTGTGCTGTTTCGCGTCCGAAATATTCGTTCAGCGATCGATTGTTGACGGTAATAGTGCCCTTGCCCGGCTTGAGATAGATTCGCGCTGTTGCGGTCTTGCGCCGACCGGTTCCATAGTTTACGTTTGTAACGGTTGCCATGGTTATGGATTAGCTCGTCTCAGACTTCAAACGGTTTAGGGGCTTGCGCCTGGTGCTTGTGTTCCGGTCCGGCGTACACCTTGAGCTTCTTGAACATCGACCGGCCCAATGAATTCTTTGGCAGCATGCCTTTCACTGCAATTTCGATGATGCGTTCAGGGAATCTATGCTGCAGTTCCTTAAAGGAGATCGATTTCATACCGCCTTGGTAACCTGAATAGCGATGGTACATCTTGGCTTCTGCTTTCCTGCCGGTAACCTGCACCCTATCTGCGTTGACCACGATCACGTAGTCACCGGTGTCAACGTGTGGTGTATATTCCGGCTTGTGCTTGCCACGCAGTCGACGAGCCACTTCGGTTGCCAAGCGACCGAGCACCTTGCCGGAAGCATCGACAACGCACCAATCCTGCTTAACGGTCGCCGCTTTTGCGGAGAAGGTCTTCATTCGAAAGGGCCTGAAAGACGGCGGATAGTACAAAACCAGCGTCTAAGATACAAGCTTGCAAGGCCTGTGGTGATGGCGCTTAGGACAATACTGGGTCCGAATTTAGGCCAAAAAAAAAGGCGTGGCCTAAGAGCCACGCCCGAACCACCACTAGGAGGATGGAGGAGCCTTTCATGCCTCATGCTAAAAAGCACAAAGCCGTAAATCGTACTGCTATCTATAAACAAGCAAGGATCGCGCCAGTTCTTGTGATCCGACTAACAATGTTAATATCATAATTATCTAATATTTGGACGCGTTGTCAAGGCGGCCCAGACAAGGTTTTCTGACGAACGGTTGATTCATAGTAAGTATATGAAACTTAATAATTTTATCTCGCGGTTGGCCGAGGATGAAAGCTACATCTGGGGTTGGTGTAGGCCGCAATCACGCCCGGTTGCACCCAAGGCGTCCATTTCGAGGCGCTGTTCGCCCGCTTGTCATGTCACGACCCAGCGTATTTGAGCGCCGTCACGCGTCAACCCCGTGCCATAGAGTGGCAAGCCCGTGACATTTGACGGCACCTATATGCGCAACCGCTCAACGATGCGTCCGTGCAGCAAGTGCTCTTGAATGATTTCGTCGATGTCGTCCTGATCTACATATGTATACCAGATCCCTTCGGGGTAGACGACGATGGTCGGGCCCTCCTCGCATCGGTCCAAGCAGCCGGACATGTTGACCCGTATTTCGCCCTTGCCGGCAAGCCCCAGCGACTTGATCTTGGCCTTGGCATAGTCGCGCATTTGCTGGGAACCGCTTTTGGCACAACATACGCTGCCGTCCTCACGATTATTGACGCAGAAAAACACATGACGACGATAATAGGGGGCGAATTCCGACACAGTTGCAATCAATCAGAGTCAAGTAGCAAGATACAGGGATGATAGTGCATCGAGCCAATGGGCGCATCTCACCCTTAGCTAGTTCAACGATTTGACCGTAACCGACCTCGAATCTGCTATCAGGGATGAGGCCGCGCGTTGTGTGTCCTGCGGCCTTTGTTTGCCTCATTGCCCGACTTATCGGCAAACGCGAACCGAAAACGAGTCGCCGCGCGGCCGTATTGCGCTGATGCATGCCATGGCCAGTGGCAATTTACCACTGACGGCACGTCTCGAGTCCCACCTCGCTTTATGCCTCGCTTGTCGAAACTGTGAAGCTGTCTGCCCCGCCATGGTCAATTATGGTCAGCTCATCGATCACGGTCGCGCGCTAATCGAAGCACGACGGGCGCGCCCTCTTGCACAACGCCTCATACGCAAGATAGCCATGGACACATTGATCGCGCGCCCACGGCATCTTCGTGCCATCGCCCACGTACTGCGACTCTATCAGCGTAGCGGCCTGCAGTGGTCCCTACGCAAGATGCGGTTGCTGGCGCTTCTGGGGTTGTCACAATGGGATGCCAAACTGCCGCTGCTCCCAGCACAGACTAAATGGCGGCCCGTTTATCCGGGACGAGCACCCAAACGCGGTGATGTCGGCCTATTCATCGGTTGTGTTACCAGCATCGCTGACGGACAAACGCTGATGGCGGCGACGCGTGTGCTGAACGCACTTGGCTACGATGTACATATACCACCACACCAGGCGTGCTGCGGTGCGCTACACCAGCACGCCGGTGAATTAACCAAGGCAGCGGCGTTGATGCAGCAAAACGTTGCCGCGTTTGATACCGACCGACTCGACGCCATCATCAGCATCGCCAGCGGTTGCGGCGCCATGCTCTCAGAATACAACGATTGCCTACAAGACGATCCACGTGCGCAGATATTCGCCTCAAAGACCCAAGACATTAGCCATTTCCTTGGCGACTGCGAATGGCCTAAGGAAGTATCACTGGCTCCGCTAGCGGCGCGTATCGCCGTACACGATCCCTGCACACTGAAGAACGTCCTGCGCCACGAGGATAAACCCTATCGTCTGCTGGAAAAAATCCCCGCCGTGCAGCTATGCCCGTTACCGGAAAATGACCTTTGCTGTGGGGCGGCCGGTACTTACTTTCTGACACAGACTGAGATGGCCGAAGCATTACGCAACAGCAAACTGGAAGCGCTCAAACAAATAGTGCCTGAAGTTCTTGTCACATCTAATATAGGTTGCGCCCTGCATCTGGTGGATGGTATACGCGGCATGGACATGAATGTCGAAGTCACTCATCCAGTCGTTCTCATTGAACGCCAGCTGCGAATCAACATTACGTAGCCGAGCTCGACACACACAAATCGGTCGATCTTTACCCCTCTCACTAGCAACTGACCATGGGACTGTTGTATCTTGTCTAGTATGAATACAAAACCTTTTTCTCGTCTCGACCGGATCATTGATCAATGTGACGATGGCCTTCGCACGCTATTTGCGCCGGCACCAAGCGCTGAACGTGCTAATCCAGCGGCGGGTGTCGTCGAGACCAACTTAGTAGACGCGGAGCGAGAACTTTCTGCACGTTTGATGCGGGTCAATCATGCCGGTGAAGTGTGTGCGCAGGCGTTATACCGTGGGCAGGCGGCAAGCGCCCAAACCCCTGGGGTGCGTAAGAAGCTAGCGCAATCGGCGGCGGAAGAGAACGATCACCTCGCATGGACCGAGGCACGAATTAACGAGCTCGGTAGTCACACTAGTTACCTAAATCCGATCTGGTACGCAGGATCATTCATGATCGGGGCGCTGGCTGGTCTCGTCGGCGACAAATGGAGCCTCGGATTTGTCGCCGAAACTGAGCGCCAGGTTGTTGTTCACCTAAAAGAACACCTAGCTCGGCTCCCCACTCAGGATCAAGCAAGTCGCGCGGTTCTGGAACAGATGTGTAAGGATGAAGGTCATCACGCCACGGTAGCGATCGAGGCCGGCGCCGCGCCCCTACCGACCGCCGCCCGTCGTCTCATGCGATTTAGTGCGAAAATAATGACACGAACTGCGTATTGGATATAACAAAAGTAGTGGCTGGCGAGGAAAACATTGAAGAATTTTCGGCCAAACCGAATCGCTCGCTAACAGCCACTCGCTACTGATTTCAATTGCCATGCAGGCTACAGACTCCGACGACAACAAAAACTAGGCATTACTGTTTCGCGAGTGCGTCGTTGGGGATGGCCGGCGTATCTTCGGATTCACTTCTCATAAGCCCGCGCATTATAGACCAGCACTATCCAGCACGTTTCCGCTTGCTCGAACTACGCCATATCCGAGGGCCTTCGTACCGGGCTTCGGCCAGCAGACACAAGATACCAGATCAACCCTGCCACCTGCAGTGCCAACATCATCGCCAATGCGGCTTGATAAGCCGGGGGCGGGTAACCACCGGTTGACGTCGTCGGCCAGAGGTTTATGAGCACACCGATTCCCCACTGACAGGCGAATGCGGTCGTAAATACCAGTAAGTTGAGTCCAGTAATAACACGCCCCACAAGTGGGGCGGGAAAACTCTGCGAAAGCACTGCGTACGGAATAATGCTGGTAGTGCCAAAGAAACCGAACAACATCCAGAGAGGTAACGCCATGTTACGCCACCCGAGCATAAGCATCGCCTGCATCAACAAGGAAACCACCATACCGATGCCGGCAACCGTCATGGGCTGGATACCTCGTCGACTCAACCGTTCGGCCACCGCACCCATAAGGACAAAACCCGCGATCATCGCCATCGCAATAAATGCCAAATAATCGGCGGCCGCTCCGCGCTCGAGACCCGCCACGTCACGCAACCATGGACCTACCCATAGCCCCAGAATCGATAGGAAAGCAGCCTGCGCCATCACCGTCCATGGCGCAATGCGCCAAAAAACCGGACTTGTGAATACTTGCCCAATGCCGCGTACCTGTTCGCTAAAGCTCGTGACCGGCACGTCACGCTTGCGTTCGGGAACAATTAAAAAAATGAGACCAGCAACAACCAAGGTACAAATGCCCAGCCCTATGAACACACCGCGCCAGGTGGTCACTTGTAGTGCGGCCTCTACCGGTGTGGTGGCAGCCAACGCACCTAGCCCGCCGGCTGCCATTTGTAACCCATTGACGAGTGGCAAACGCCTACTAGGAAACCATAAGACAAAGGCCTTGAACGCCGCCATCAGGCAGGCCGATACCCCGACGCCGACGAGTGCACGACCAACCATCAAACCGGCCGTCGAGTGCGCGTTGGCAAATACAAATGCCCCTGTCGCTGCAAACAGTAGTAGTACCGCCTCGGTTCTACGTGGTCCAAAACGGTCTAGCAGGACGCCGAGCGGTAACTGGAAAAATGCAAATGTTAGAAAGTAGGCGCTTGTCAGAAGACCAAGATCAGCGGCATTGAGATCGACATCAGCCGCGAGATTCGGCGCAATGACCGCATTGATAGTCCGATATAAATAGGAAAGAAAGTAACCAAGCGCAAACGGGACAAATACGCGCACCAAGGTTGCTAATGAAGGGTATGGCTTTGTGGGTGAGTTCGATTCCATGGCCCGCCATACTAAGCAACCACGCATCGCCGTACCAGCGCGGTCTTGCTTGCCGTATTACGTTAGGCACCGCGCATTCTAATCGCGGCAGAGAAAGTTGTGAGTGTTACTGGAGAAGCCCGTCGGGCAAACCCGAACGTCCTATCTCTTAGCCGGTCAATAGAGCAGGTAAAGACTCGCAGAAATTACCAACATACCAAGGGTCGCTCCCATGACAACCACTGCACTGAGGAATGGCGTGTTGGAATTGACCTGTTCCGCCGGTTGTGTGACGCCAAATTCGGTCGGAGCAAGAGTTCCCTCGGCATCTGCTTGCAAAACATGGCGACACAGTTGACGCACCCAGTAGGGAACGATGGAACGAAACATATAGGGAACAAAGAACTTCTCAATTGAGCGCTCGGAAGCGTCGCATCCATGCCAGTGGCGATAGGCCATGCGAAACAAATTGAACTCCGTGACCTGCAGCAGGGCGGCTGTGTCTAGCACATTGCGAACGTCCAGCGGGATCGATTTCTCACACTCGACAAAAAACATGATCAGACTCCCTTCCGAGAAGGATGAACTCGTTGCGGTCTTTTAGTGCGAAGACGGCGTGGGGATCATCGGGCCGCCGTGGTGCAAGCTGGCCTTGCAGACCCATGATGCTCAATAGCAGCAAAAACCGAGCCACCTCCGCACCAACCACCTGTTCAGTGAGCACGAGCGGCGCCCATGGCCTCCGCGTATCGGTGACGGCAGAAAAGCTGAAACAATTCCAAGGGTTATAGACCCAAACGCCTAGGTGGCCGGCTATCTTGGCCCCACACCTGCCGCTTGGGCCCGGACTTAGTTAGTCGGGTCCGGCTTCGCCATGCCGCCGCCGGCGTCATTCCAGTGACACCAGACGGCAACTCATGGCTATCAAGCCTACATCACAGCCTCGATACCGAAACCTGCGAAACCATTCTTCTGAAAATTCTCTCGGAACATATGACTGAGCTTGGTCGCCGCCATATCGTACGCATTTTGATCGCCCCACGTATTTCGCGGACTCAGAATCTTCGGGTCCAGGCCCGGACAAGATTTGGGCATACGCAGCTTGAATATCGGGTGCACCTCGTACTCCATGCCATCGCTGTGCAAATCACCACGCAGACCAGCATCGAGCAATGCTCGTGTGTTCTTTATCGACATGCGGTCAGCCTGGCCGGCCGGACCGCCCGACCACCCCGTATTGAGCAATATACAGCGCGCGCGGTGGTGCTCCATCTTTTCGTGTAACAATTTGGCGTACACCGATGGCTTGTGGGACATAAACGGGGCGCCGAAACAAGCACTGAATGCCGCCTGCGGCTCGGTTACGCCGACTTCAGTCCCCGCCAACTTCGCGGTGAAACCTTGCACGAAGTGATACATCACTTCTTTGCCTTCGAGTATCGACACCGGTGGTAAAACGCCGAAGGCGTCAGCTGTCAACAATACAATCGTCTCGGGATGGCCGCCCTTCGCGTCTTTAGCGACGTTAGGATTGCAGGTCAGTGGGTATGAAAAGCGCGTGTTCTCGGTGATCGAGCGGTCGGCCAGGTCGAGTTCCTGTGGGTCCGTCTCCGCTAAGGGTTTGTCGGCTAAAGACGGCACATTCTCGATGATGGTGCCCTCCATCGACAGCGCCGCCGCGATTATCGGCTCCGCCTCTTTGTCAAGATCAATCAGCTTGGCGTAACAGCCGTCTTCAAGATTTGATACCCCGAGCTCCGTCCAGCCATGCTCATCGTCGCCGATCAATCTGCGCTCGAGATCCGCAGAAAGTGTGGTCTTGCCGGTGCCCGATAATCCGAAAAGGATAGCGGTGTCGCCGTTCGTACCGATATTGCCTGAACAATGCATGGACAGGAAACCTAGGTTTGGTAACAGAAAGTTCATTACCGTAAAAATAGTCTTCTTCACGACACCGCAGTAGTCGGCCCGGCCCGCGACCAAGCAGATCTGGTTACGAAAATCGATGATTACGGCGCGATCCGAGCGGCTACCATCACGAGCGGGTTCACATCGGAATGATGGTACGTTGAGCATCGTCCAGCGTTTGCGCTCAGCATCATCGACGCCATCAACTTGCTTGGGGAACATGTTGTGCGCAAACATGGCGTGGGTGGCGTACTCACCCACGAAACGATAGGGCACCGAATAGGTCGCATCGGCGCCGGCATAAACGTCTTGCACATAGAGCGTGGCTCCACGCTCGTTGAGATAATGGACTACTCGTTTAAGCAGGCCTTGATACTTTTCGGGATCAAATCTCTTGAAGTTGTCCTTCCACCAAATATCGCCCTCTACTTCCGGCCAGGCGACTGCGAACGTGTCATTCACGGGTCGACCGGTGCAAGTCGGATCGGTGTAAAACACCAATGGACCCTTTACACCAAGCGCCGTCGCATAAGCCTTTTGTGCCGTGTCTGGCCCATCGAGGTATACGCGGCCACGGTCGTTCGCGATCGCTTCGTGGAACAGCTGGTCCTTGCCAAGATTGTACTTATAAGTAACGTTCTTTAGCCCAAGTTTTTGCTCAAGCGCATCGTCAAATTTCATTCTCAGGCCTCTGTAGAGACAAGCATCCCACGGCGGGCTCTCTCTAAGGGAACCTTGACCACAGGGGGACCCGTCAAGCATACCCGTGCCTAGGGGGACCCGGCAACCGCCGGCCATATCTAACCGATTAATGTAGCTTTATCTCAGGATTGACACGCCGGCGGAGCAGGTTGGCCAGTGTTAATAGGGCAACCCGGTACCATCCAAATAGCGCTAGCTGGTGACCCTTGTATAGAGACAGATACACCAGACGCGCGACAACCCCCTCAATCATCACGCTGCCCCGGAACAGCCGATTCATTAACGTGCCCACGGTGCTGTACTTGCCAAGGGCAACCAGGGACCCGTAATCGCGGTACACATACTCGGGTAAGCGCCGACCCGCCAGTTGATTGCGCAACGATTTAACCAGCAGTGAAGCCTGCTGATGGGCGGCCTGTGCCCGCGGTGGTACCAGCTGCCCGTCACTTTCTCCGAGCGGGCAGGCAGCGCAGTCGCCAAATGCAAAGATGGTTTTATCGCGCGTTGTCTGCAGGGTTGGGCGGACAATTAATTGATTGACGCGGTTAGTCTCCAGGCCATCGAGGTTATGCAGGAAATCGGGCGCCTTGATGCCGGCGGCCCACACCATGATGCCGCCCGCAACAAATCTATCGCTTTCAGTTCGCACCCCATCTGGGGTAACGGCAACTACGCGTTCGGCGACGTGTACCGCGATACCGAGACGGGTCAGCTGGGCGTGGGCAGCCATAGACAAACGTGGCGGCAACACCGGCAAAATCCGATCCGCCGCCTCGATCAAGGTCAACTTGATATCGCGCTCTGGGTCGACTTCATCCAGACCATAGGCCGACAGCTGATGTGTCGCATAGTGTAACTGTGCCGCTAATTCGCTTCCGGTAGCGCCACCACCGACGATAACAACATGCAATTGGGTGGGGCTTTCCGGTCCACCCAAGCTGTGGGCACGCAGCAGAGAATCAATAAGGCGCTTCTGAAAATGCACGGCCTGTTCGGTTGTATCTAGGAACAAGCAATGTTCTTGGACCCCGGATACGCCAAAATCGTCACAGATGCTGCCAACCGCTAGGACGAGCGTGTCATAACGGAACGTGCGACGCGGAATTATCTCATCACCTTCGTCATTGAAGGTTGGTGCTAACTGCACTACACGTTCCTTTCGGTCAAGGCGTTCCATACGGCCGAGGAGAAACCGAAAATGATGCCACCGCGCTTGCGCGAGATATTCGAGCTGATCCTCGCCAACATCGAGTACTCCCGCGGCCACATCATGGAGTAGTGGTTTCCAGATATGAGTACGGCTTTCGTCGATGAGCGTTATGGCTGCTCGATTCTTACCGATCTTGTCGCCAAGCCGCGTGGCCAGCTCTAATCCGCCTGCGCCCCCACCCACTATGACAATCTTGTGCTGGTCAGCCATAACTCACTTGCCGGTTGCAGCGAATAGGCTTGGAATACTATAACCCGTCGTCGAGTAATTGAAGGCGAGCGGCCGAAGACGCGCGCACGAAGACCGGCACGAATCGATACGCCAGTTCGTTGCTAGATTGGATTATCTACCGGACTAGCCGGAGCTGTAACGCCCGTCCGTGATCAGCACAATATCGAACTCGGCCATGAGCTCGCCGACGATTTCCGGGTGTGGTCGCACCTCAACTATTAAACTGTCACGCGCCCGCTTATCACCGATGCTGTTCAAGATCCAATCGTTCTCGTTCTCGGGCGCACCCGCAACATACATCTGGGTGACGAGCGGCTGCGTGCCCGGCGCGGTAATGGCGAAATGGATATGCGGCGCACGGCCTGGGTAGGAAACGGGTTTTATGGTTCGAAATCGATAGGCGCCGTCCGCCCCGGTAGTAAACTCGCCATAGCCCTGAAAGTTCGGATCAAGGGGAACAGACCGATTGTCCCAGGGATGATGATAACGACCGTTGGCGTCACACTGCCAAATCTCTATGCGGGCGCCATCGATCGCCTGCCTGCGCTCATCTAGAACGCGACCGACAACATTGGTGATTTCACCCTTCGCCCGACGCGACTTGCCGTTAACTACTATAAGGTCATTATCAGAATCCAGTGGAATGCGAACAGGATAGAACGGGCCCCGCGTTTGTCTAGGGGTTAGAGTAAGTTCCGCCGCGGTTAAGCGAATCGCAGGTAGGACTGCAGCAAAACTCAGCACCGAACCTACGAGCAAACGCCTTCTTTGGTGATCCATTGTGTCCTTTGCCGATCGGCGTGATCCCAACCTATAGGAACACCCCTATTTAAAAACGTTCAACCAGCGCGCCCCTAACTATCAATACAGCACTACACTGCGGATGGATTCTCCTTTCTCCATCAGATGGAACGCGTTGTTGATCTCTTGTAACGGCATTGTGTGGGTAATCAGGTCATCGATATTGATCTTGCCATCCATATACCAATCAACAATCCGTGGCACCTCGGTACGGCCACGGGCACCACCGAATGCGGTCCCGCGCCATACGCGGCCGGTAACCAGCTGGAAGGGGCGCGTACTGATCTCTTGGCCCGCACCGGCAACGCCGATGACCACACTTTCTCCCCAACCCTTATGACAGCACTCCAACGCCTGCCGCATGGTCTCAACATTGCCAATGCACTCAAAACTGTAATCCGCACCGCCCTTAGTCACATCGACAATATGCGCTACCAGATCACCCTTTACTTCCTTTGGGTTCACGAAATGGGTCATGCCCAATTTTTCGGCGAGCGCACGTTTTTTCGGATTTGTGTCGATACCGACAATCATATTGGCGCCGACCATGCGTGCGCCCTGGATCACATTCAAACCTATGCCACCAAGCCCAAATACGACAACGTTAGCACCCGGCTCAACCTTGGCAGTATTGATCACTGCCCCGATACCCGTGGTTACACCGCACCCGATGTAACAGACTTTATCGAATGGTGCATCGCTACGAATCTTGGCCACGGCTATCTCCGGTAACACCGTGTAGTTGGCGAACGTCGATGTACCCATATAGTGATAGAGGGTCTTGCCGTTTAGAGAGAAACGGCTTGTGCCATCAGGCATTAACCCTTGTCCCTGTGTAACCCGGATGGCCTGACAAAGATTGGTCTTGCCGCTGAGACAGTACTCACACTGACGACATTCCGGCGTATAAAGTGGGATCACGTGATCCCCGGCCTTGACGCTGTTCACACCCGCACCGACTTCCACTACCACACCCGCGCCTTCATGTCCTAAGACGGCTGGAAACAGTCCCTCGGGATCCGCGCCAGACAACGTAAAGTGATCCGTGTGACATATGCCGGTAGCTTTGATTTCGACCATAATTTCCCCTGCCTTGGGGCCCTCAAGGTCTACTTCCTCTATCTGAAGAGGCTTACCGGCCTCGAGTGCAACCGCAGCTTTGACTCTCATCTTTATGTTCTCCGAGTGGGTTATTGGTCACAGCCCATAATGATATCGCACGGCCGTTTAGGGTGCGAGGCACCGAAATGTATTATCGCTAGACCTCTCTCAGCGTCTTAGCGGGTGGCTGGCGCAGCACCGAACGGGTGCCCAGCGTCCCCGCAACCCCAATACCGATTGCGCCGCATACCGCGCCTACTAGCCAGACCCAGAGGTTAAGCCGATAGTCAAAATGAAAGACAAACTCCGCCAACGCGTAGCCGATAATCGATGCGGCTACCCCCGCTAAAGCGCCGGCAAGCAAACCAAGGGTAACGAATTCTGCCACAAGCCCACGAAGCAACTGACCACGATGGGCGCCCAAGATACGTAGCACGGCTGTTTCGTAGCGACGCTCATCTTGTGTTGACTGGATGGCTGCATAAAGGACGGCCAACCCCGCCAACAGCGTAAATATAAACACGTACTCTACGGCCAGACTGACACGTTCCATGATCTGGCGCACCTTTCCAAGCAGGGCATCCACATCTATCACCGTGACGTTGGGAAACCGTTCTAGCATCGGGGTAAGGATTCGTCTGCCTTCGGGAGACAGATAAACGCTGGTCACATAAGTGGCTGGATACTCATTCAATACGCCAGGCGGCAGGATAGTGAAGAAATTAACGTTGAACGTATCCCAATCCACGGTGCGTAAGTTGGTGACCGCTGTGTCAAGTTTGCTACCGGCGATGTCGAATGTAAGCACATCCCCCAACTTGATGCCCAAGGTCGCCGCAAGCTCTTGCTCGAACGACATCAATGGCTGGCCGTGTTCGTCTGCGCTCCACCATCGGCCGCTCACCACACGATTGTCGACGCGTAACTGTGCCGCCCAAGAAAGATTGTACTCATGTCGCGCCAAGTGCTGGGCACGCGGGTCGTCGAAGTCTTTGGGCTCTACACGTCTGCCATTAATGGAGATAAGCCTTGCGCGCACCATTGGATAAATACCTGCCTTGGCCGTGCCATGTGCCGCGAGAAAATCGCCCAGTGCTTGCACTTGATCCGGCTGGATGTTAATCAAAAAATGATTCGGCGCCTCAGGCGGGATCGTTTTCCGCCAACCCTCGAGCAGGTCACCACGTATAAGTGATAACAGGAGCAGGACCATAATACCTAACCCGAACGCCACGATTTGGGCCATGCTAACGTGAGCCCGGCGTGAGATGTTGGCGAGCCCGAATCTCCAAGCAACGCCGACGCGTCCTCGCAAACCGTTCAACAGTTTCACTAATAGGTATGCCGTCATAGCCAACACCACCACGGTGCCAACGGCACCACCTAGCACATACGCCAACAGCCCTAGATCACGCGCATGCCACGACATCAACCCAGCCATAGTGAGAAAAGCCAAGGCGTAAGTGGCCATGTTACGGGGCACCGGGGTAGTGACCTGTCGGCGCAACACCCGTGTCGGGGAGACATCCTTTAGTGCTAAAAGGGGCGGTAAAGCAAAACCCATCAGCACTGCCAATCCCAGCGGCAAACCTACTAGCGCAGGTCGTAATGATGGCAGCGGCAGTTCCGTGGCTACCAGGCCTGCCAATATCAACGCCAATCCTGTCTGGGCGACATAACCGAGCAAGCAACCGAGCAAACCCGCCACCAGCCCAATCCAAAACATCTCCCATGCGAATATCTTGATGATGGTCCGCTGGGTGGCGCCGAGACAACGCATGATGGCACTGGTATCCAAATGACGTTGCGTATAGCGCCGCGCTGCCATCGCCATGGCAACGCCGGCAAGAAACACGCTCACCAACGAGGCGAGACCTAGAAATCGTTGTGCACGCTCAAGCGCAGTGCGTAGTTCCGGTCGACCGTCTTCCAAGGTTGCCAAGCGTTCATCCGGATTCAGACGCGAAGTCAACCAACTCCTATAGGCGCGCACACTGTCTTCCGTACCGGCAACCAACAGCATATGTCGCGCGCGGCTCCCCGGTTGCAGCAATCGAGTAGCCGGAACATCCTCAATATTCATCATTACCCGCGGCGCAATGTTGAATAACTCCCCGCCGCGGTCCGGCTCGTAGGTCAAGACTTTGCGAATCAAAAACTCAGCCTCACCTAGGCTGATTACATCGTCAATGTGCACCCTCAACTTCTGTAACAGATCTGCGTTTACCCATACTTCAGCCCGGCCAGGTGTTACGAGCGTGACGTCATCTGGTGCAAATAACTTGGGGGCAACCCGCAGCGAACCGCGTAATGGATAATCCGCGCTCACCGCTTTCACCTCGACAAGTTGCATTTTGCCATCTGCGATGACCACACTACGGAAGTTCAAAGTCTGAGCCGTTTGTAAAGTGCTTGTGCGGGCGTAAGCAAGGCGGTCAGAACCGATAGGGTTGGTTGATGTTAGGACCAAATCCGCCGCCAACAACTCGCCGACTTGTTGTCCCATGGCCTGCCATGTGCGGTCGGTAAAAAACCCGACCGCCGTCATGCTGGCAACTGCAATTACCACCGCGATAGCAAGGATACGCAATTCGCCAGAACGCCAATCGCGCCGTAAGGACCGCAAGGAAAAGGTTAGCGTGTTTATCACGAATATGTGATTTTAGGCTGCACCGGTAAGACGACCCGCTTCCAGTTCAACGAGGCGATGACAGTGATGCGATATGGCACGATCGTGCGTGACTAGGATTAACGTAGTCGCACGTTCACTGTTTAAGGCAAACAGAAGCTCGACAATGCGCGCGCCGGTGGTCTGATCCAGGTTGCCGGTAGGTTCGTCCGCAAATAACATCCTAGGGTTGCTAGCAAAAGCGCGCGCAATCGCACAGCGCTGCTGTTCACCGCCCGAAAGTTGGTTGGGGTAGTGGTGCAAACGCTTGCCTAACCCAACGTGTTGCAAAATGTCGGTAGCCGCCGTTCGCGGTGAACCCTCCCCTACCAGTTCCATCGGTAACATTACGTTTTCGAGCGCGGTTAGGCTTTGAAGTAACTGAAATGACTGGAATACAAAACCAACGCGACCGGCACGCAAACGTGCGCGCCCGTCCTCATCTAGGGTGGTCAACTCGATCCCGTCCAGGAATACGCGTCCACCAGTCGGCACATCCAGCCCTGCTAACAGACCTAACAGTGTAGACTTTCCAGAACCAGACGGGCCGACAATAGCCATCGCCTCCCCAGCATCAATTTTTAGGCTAACGTCATCAAGGATTAGCAGCTCGCCTTCAGGACTGGTAACCTTTTTGCTCACACGTTGCGCCTCCACCATCGGCGCTGTTGAAGTTTGCGACATGCTTAGAACACTCCTTGCTTTGATATTTTGCGCCTGGACGGCGCAGGCCTTGGCAGAAAAACCAGTGATACTGGTGCTGGGTGATAGCCTGAGTGCGGGCTACGGTATTAGCACAAGCAGTGGCTGGGTAGCTCTGTTGCAGCGACGCTTGGAGCAGCAAGGCTATCCCCAACGCGTGGTCAACGCCAGTATTAGTGGCGACACCACGAGCGGCGGTCTTGCACGCTTACCGCAGGCGCTTGCCCAGCACCAACCACAATTGGTGATTCTTGAGCTGGGCGCCAACGATGGTTTACGCGGGCTATCGTTAGAGGAAATGCGACGCAACCTTGTCACCATCATTGATAAAAGTCGCGAGCAGGGCGCAACATTGCTATTGGTCGGCGTGCGTCTGCCTCCCAACTATGGCGCGCTTTACGTCAAGAAGTTCCACGACGTATATCGCCAGCTAGCGCAAAAACACAAAGTTGCATTCGTCCCCTATCTGCTGGCCGGAGTTGGTGGCCGTGCCGATCTGATACAAGCAGATGGCCTGCATCCCCGCGCCAAAGCACAGGGACTGATACTCGATAGCATATGGCCACATTTGTTACCCATCCTAAAGCGTACTGCCACAAAAGACAGCGATAACGGCGCTTAATGGACTCTAAACCACCAGAATCACAGGGGTTTCGACAGCCTATTTCCATAGATCACACAACATGATAAATACGATATGCGGGGCTTAGTGACTTACGGCCTAAGCAAGAAACGCCTATTCATACTAGGAGTGTGTCGGTGGAAATCGAAGCCATAAGAACCGCGTATCGGCGTTACGCCCGCATATACGATGCCGTGTTTGGGGCTATCTTGCATCCTGGTCGTAAGCTGATCATTCAGGCACTTAACTTACGACCGGGAGACAATATATTAGAAGTTGGTGTAGGAACCGGTTTGTCGTTACCCCTATACCCCGAGAACGTCAAAGTCACTGGCATCGATATTTCCGGAGAAATGTTGGCCAAAGCCCGCGAGCGTGTACACCAACAGAACTTGGCCCAGGCCGAGGCAGTTTTGGAAATGGATGCCGAAGATCTGAAATTTCCCGAGAGTACTTTCGATAAAGTCGTGGCGATGTATGTCGTTTCGGTAGTTTCTGATCTCCCTACACTTGTCGATGAGATGCGCCGCGTTTGTAAGCCCGGCGGGGAAATGTTTATCGTCAACCACTTTCGCAGTCGTAATGGATTCATCAGGGCCTTAGAAGGTTTATTTTCACCACTGGCAAAGTTGGTGGGCTTCCACCCCAACCTCGCGTTAGAAGACCTATTGGAACAGACTGGGCTGGATGTTGTGGAGATACGCAGTGCCAACCTATTCGATTACTGGAAGGTTCTGCGCTGCCGCAGCACGATCAAGCGATCACTGCCAATGGATGTCACTGAGTCGATTGAACACGACTCAACCGTCCAGGGGGTTTCCAGGTAAGTTAAGGCGGCTCGACTACCAGCTACGGCTCGAAGTTGTAGTCATCTTGCAGTAGTGCGGCGCGGGCGGCCGCCAGTCGTGCGACCGGAACTCTGGGCGCCGAGCAAGAAACATAGTTCAATCCTATGTGATGACAAAATCGAAATATTCCCCGAAGAGCTCGTTTTTCCCGATGCCTAGATTTCGCGTGAACGCCGTCCCAGTACCGCTGTCGTCGCCCATATTGCCGAAGACATGGCCACCACGTTAACCGCCGTGCCATTAGCCATGTCTTCGGTGATATGAACTCGCGTCAATAGTGCATCGCCCGCTTGCCCATCCATGATCCGAATACCGCCTTAATCGCAACTTCTAGCTGTTCATAAGCATCGTCCGGGAATGGTTGACCGGTATGCTTTGTAACCACCTCAAGAAAGCGGGCACAAACTTCCTCGAGATCGTTCGCGCTCAGATCTAAATCTACCTGCACTGCTGCACGTTTTTTTACATTCTCAAGCTGCTCATCGAAATACTCATCCGATACACCCAGTGCGACTTTGCCAATTAGCTGAATGAATCGACGATAAGAATCCAACACAAACCGGTAATTGCCCGTCTGTTCCGCCAGACAACTCAAGGTGTTCTTGTTTAGGCCGAGGTTGAGCACAGTGTCCATCATGCCGGGTATCGACATTGCTGCGCCTGAGCGTACGGATACCAAAAGCGGGTTGTCCTTCGCGCCAAATCCCTTCCCGGTAAGACGTTCCACGTCCCTGATGCGCTCCCTCACCGCAGGCATTAATCCCTTAAGCAGGCCTTTTCGCTGGTCCGTTAGAGTGCAAGCACGCCTCTGTGGTGATAACAAACCCAGGCGCAACGTTGAGGCCGATCTGGGTCATCTCACACAAATTGGCCCCCTTTCCGCCAAGCAAGGCCTTGTTTTTTCCATCGCCTTCGCGGAAGCAATACACATACCGACTGGATCCTGCTAACGCTTGTTCCGGCTCTAGTTAGCGTTGGTGACCCATGGGTTCTCCCAGACGGTGTGCTGGGTTTGTCTAGTTTCGTCTGCTGGATTACTGGTAACTGCGAATTGACAGTGGCCATCATTAGGCAGCCGTCAGGCGAGTGCATACTATCGCCATGGTTTGAGGCGGCACCCGCACCCGCATTAGACCCCCGCCCACCTGGCACAAGCCGCCGACAAAAACTAGCGCTGATTACAACTAATTAGCGTGTGGTTTTACTGGACAGGTTGAATAATATCGTCTAACTTATTGTTTAATAGAACCAAACAGATGAAACGCGCGGGAACGGTAACAGATGTTACGGACAACCAACGAATCAGTAACCGCGAAGACGGTAAATTTCTCGGGAAAAAGTGCAGGTCGAACCACAAGCGCGGCCTGGCTCAAGACCCGACCCAACGGTAGTAGCCAGCGGGGCTTTGACAAGGCCCTAAGGACCGTCGCCGTCCTACAGACCACGCTCGAGCTCGAACAGCTGGCAAAGCTATTCTCGCGCGAAGTCGGTGCCAGCGTGCCCCATAGCAGCATCAACTACCGCAACGATCAGCCCGAAATCGATCTGACGGTTGGGCGCACGGCCAAGCATACATGTACCTTTCGACTAATCGTCGAAAAGCAGAACCTGGGCCAGGTTACCTTCACCCGTGGAAAGGCCTTTACCGAGAAAGAGAGTGCTATGCTCGAGTTCCTGCTATCGAGTCTTGCCTATCCTCTGCGAAACGCCTTGCAGTACGAAAATGCGTTTCAGGCGTCACTCACCGATCCGCTGACCGGTATCTACAATCGTACGGCCATGGAAGCGGCACTGCGCCGCGAAATCTCTCTTGCCCACCGTCATCGCACGCCTTTGTCTCTCATAATAATGGATATCGATCGGCTCAAGCAGGTTAACGACAAATACGGCCACGTAGCCGGTGATCAACTGATTAAGGCAGTGGTGGATGCTGTGTGTGGCTCCCTGCGCCAGACGGATTTGGTATCTCGTTACGGCGGTGACGAGTTTACGATTCTGTTGAATAACACGGCGCGGCGCGGTGCAGCAGTGCTGGCCGAGAATATCCGCGAGAAAATCCAGAGCGTGGCTTGCCAATTCGAGGACAAGACCATCAACGTGACCGCTAGCATGGGGGTTGCGTCCCTGACCGGCAGGGACAAGCACACTGGCCTTTTCGCCCGCGCCGACCAGGCGCTCTACGACGCCAAGCGGCAAGGGCGCAACTGCATCAAGGTCGCTGGAGCAACCAAGTAGTCATCGTCAAAGGCATTCGCCGATACATCTCTTCTCGACACCTCGCTACACCGATTGACCAGCGCAAGTCGTTAGCGCTCTAGGCAGCGCACAAGCTCGATGCGGCAGCAAGAATCGGGTGGCCCAGCCCGAGATGCCCGCGTACATTTGCTTCCCCTAAGAAACAGTCAATGGAGATCGTTTGCCATAAGAGCCAAAGCTTATGCCGTATACGGGTTACCACTGAGTAGTCCAACCGCAGCAGACGCCGGCCATGGTTTGTGGTGGAGGATGTGTGGTCTCATTGATATGCTGTTCGCGTGGTACCAGCGCGCGCGTCAACGTCGGGCCCTGTTGACCCTCGATGATTGCATACTCAAAGATATCAGCATCAGCCGGGCCGACGCCAAATTAGAGGCCAACAAACCTTTCTGGCGCTGTTAACGGTAGGTAAGAATAATGACCCTTGAGTTAACCACGACCACACGGGAAAACGCGGCCCCAAGCAACATTGCTTCGGACATCTTGCTAGCGCAATCACGCGACTACGATCGAATCGCGCAGGCGCTGGCATACGTTGCGCAACACGCATCGGAACAACCCGATCTCGCTGATATCGCTAGCGAAGTCGGATTAAGCGAATACCATTTTCAGCGACTCTTCAGCCACTGGGTTGGCATAAGCCCAAAGAAGTTCTTGCAATACCTCACACTTTCGCGGGCAAAGCAAAGCCTGTCCGACTCAGCCAGCGTATTGGACGCCACCTTCGATGCCGGACTATCAAGCCCGAGCCGGCTTCATGACCTGTTCGTGCGCTGCGAGGCAGTAACCCCCGGCGAGTACAAACGCCGTGGCCAAGATCTCACCATCCAATACGGCTTCCACCCTACGCCATTCGGTGAATGTCTGTTGATGCTGACCGAGCGCGGTATTTGTGGTCTTTCTTTCGTAATCGAGGGTGACCGGGAGAGTGCCCTTACCCATCAGCTGACCGGCCGGGAACAGGCGCAGGCGGTCTCGGATCAAGACGCTACCCGTGGCGCCGCCGAGCGGATCTTTGCGTCCCATAATGAATCACCAACACCCGGCACTTCACCGCTACGATTGCTTTTGCGAGGTACGCCGTTTCAGGTCAAGGTGTGGGAGGCTTTACTTCGGGTACCGGCCGGCTCGCTAACAACCTATGAGTCGCTCGCCCGCCTTTCGGGATATCGTGGCAACGCAGCGCGAGCGGTTGGGCAAGCAGTCAGTCACAACCTTATCGCCTACCTAATCCCTTGTCATCGCATCATTCGCAAGACCGGTGTGATCGGCAATTATCGTTGGGGCCCGATCCGTAAGCGAGCGTTGATTGGTTGGGAAGCGGCCCGGGGTGAGATCGGGCGGTTTGATTCGGTCACAGTGTCTTGAAGACTTTGGCGATGGACTCGCCGTGGACTGAAAGATCCCATTCGCATGTATAGCCGAATGGCGTAGTCCATACCTCGTAGCCTGTCGATCTCAGCCTGGCCGCTAGGTCTTCGAGGAAGGTGCGAGCGAAATCCGGTTCCGCTTTGCTGCTAGAGAGATGAGTAAAGGAATGCAGCACTATTCTCTTAAGACCGCGCTTGTTCGCCAACCACTTTGTGTTCTTTAGGGTAGTTGTCAGTACTTTGCTGCGACGCCCTTCATCTTCGGGTTCAGCATGCACAAAGATGACGGCAACGTCCGCCAGATCCTCTTCTACATCTCGATCATCCGCGTCCGCTAGCGTCTTGAGAAACGTCTTGAAGCGAAATCGCCGCGCCTGGAACATCAACAGTTTCATCGGCGGTGTACTCTGCTATCACCTCATAGCTTTCGGTTTGCCTCGTACTCACGCGCTTCGGCTATCAGCCATTCACGAAACGCAGTAATCCTCGGCCGGTTGACCGCCGTTTTCGCGCACACCATATAGTAGCCGAAGCTCACGGGGACACTTAGATCAAAGGGCTTGATCAATCGACCGGCGGCAAGATCATCGGCCACCAGTACGCTACCCGCCAACGCGATGCCATGACCCTCGATCGCCGCCTGTATTGCCATGCCGGCAAGACTGAACTGTGGCCCACGCGTAGCGTCGATATCATGCACACCGGCCGCCAGTAACCACATAGACCAATCCGGCTGCGCGCGGGTCCCCCACTCGCCATGCAATAACGTGTGCGCTTTGAGATCGCCTGGCTTCCGTAAAGGATGCGGTCCCTCGAGCAAACCCGGACTACACACCGGGAACACCTCCTCCGCCATCAAGGGTTCGACGTGGACCTCGGGATAGTCGCCCGCCCCGTAGCGGATACCGATATCGACCTCCTCGCGAGCGAAATCGACCAATCGATCGGTCGCATCTATACGCACATCGATACCCGGATGTGCGGCCCGGAATCGATCGAGGCGAGATAGCAACCACCTGGCGCCGAAAGTGGGTGGCACGGTGACCGCTAAGGCGCGATGCTCATCGTGGATGCGAGACGCGGTAACGGCTTCCGCCAGCCGGTCAAATCCCTCCGCCAGCCCCGGCAGGCAGGCTTGACCGGCGTCGGTCAGCAACAACGCGCGATTCAGCCGTCGAAAGAGCTGTACACCCAGATAATCCTCGAGCGCCTTCACCTGATGGCTGACCGCGGCCGGGGTCACGTGGAGCTCTTGCGCCGCCTTGGTAAGGCTCAGATGACGGCCGGCGGCCTCAAAGGCGCGCAGCGCATTGAGTGGGGGTAACCGACGTTCCATGGTCTAGGTCACGTTAGATTTACTAAATCGAATGATACAAATCGTCGTTTGTCAGCGCCTTATTTATACCCTATCTTATGCACGTGAGCATTGAAACCGATTAACTTAACTAAGAGGAATTCTAAAGTGAATAGAGCAACTAATCAATACTTAAACACTGGTTTTGATCGAGGCTTATCCTTACTTTCACAGAGTCTGACTGGCTATGACTGGGCCCCAAGACGTGATCTCGACCATGACACCGTCAAGCGCTACGCCACGGTTGACCGCAAGCCGCGTGCGCAGGCCTTAAGGCAAGCCCTGCGACGTCTCGCCCAGGCGATTGTCGGCGCATCCAGGCGGGCCGCTCAGGCGCTCAAACACCGGCGCCTGCGACGTGCAAGCATCCGCGAGCTAGCGGGACTGACCGACCGTCAGTTGGATGATATCGGTTTGTTTCGGGCCGAGATTCCAGCTGCCGTCGACAAGCTGCTACGGAACGAATCGCAACCGGCGGCTGAGCCTAAGTCGAAAGTAGTGACCATTTCGGTGACAAAGAACCCAGCCAACGACGAAAGATCGAGACTTGCGGCCTAACCCGCCCTGGCCCGGCCGCCCCGTGTGCATATGGGGCGGTCGTGGCCTTGGTGCGCACTATTCCATCAACGCGCCGTCGCTTAGAAGTTCGGGCTCTAGCGCGAACACATCAACACCCTCCAGGCAACCGACGTTAACGCCGTAGTGACCAGGTCGTGTACGAGGGCGATGAAACGGATAGATACCGCACTGGCGGCAGAAATAATGTTTCGCGGTGTGAGTATGAAACTGATAGAGCGACAGATAGTCTTCACCCTCGATTAGGGTGAAATTCTGCTCCGGCACATAGTGCATAACGGCGCCCCGCCGGCGACACAAGGAACAATTGCATCGGGCTGAGTAATCAAGCGTTGTCTCGATTTCCGAACTTGACCTTACCGCCATGACAATGACCGACGAATTTAGTCATGATTGACTTAGTTTTCTAACACCACATTCACGCGCCGATTGTGTTTGCCCTTTTTCTCGATCTTACCTACCCGCACCTTGCCGATTTCGCCGATCGAGGCCAGATGAGTACCACCACAGGGTTGCAGATCCAGCCCTTCGATCTCCACTAGGCGTACACGCCCCCGCCCGCTGGGTGGTTTGACAGACATGGTTCGCACTAATTCTGGCTTGCTCGCCATCTCCTCGTCGGTAATCCACCGGGACCGAACCGAACGATTCTCGCTGATAAGCCGATTGAGCTCGGACGTAATGTGTTCCTTGTCCAGCGTCGGTTCAGGCAGATCGAAGTCCAGGCGACCGCTGCCGTCGCGCACAGAACCGCCGGTAACACCACCGGCAACAACGGTACACAGCAAATGCAAACAGGTGTGCATACGCATCAATCGGTAACGCCGATCCCAGTCGATCACCGCTGTGACCTTGTCTCCCGATTTTAGGGCCGGCATCTGTGATTCGGGGATGTGCAGGATCTGTCCCGGCACATCGCCTTTTCGTGTATCTGTTATGCGTACTTCTGCCCCTGCTGCATTACGTAGCACGCCGGTATCACCCGGTTGGCCGCCACCCATCGGATAGAAAACCGTACGGTCAAGCTGTATGCCGTTTTCGTCGACTGCGGTCACCACCGCTTCACATTGGCTGGCATAGGAATCGGTCCTAAACACCTCTTCGGTCATCGACATCCTCCATCCAGGAATCAGCATATAGATGAGACAGTTTACCGGATGCCTATGCCAGAATCTCGTCCAAGGCCAGCGACAACTCTGGATAGCGAAACTTGTAACCGGATTCGAGCAATCTTTTGGGTATGACCTTCTGCCCGGTGACGTACAAATGTGCCATCTCTCCAATAAGTAAACGCATTGCCCACCCCGGGGCCCACATGAATGCAGGCCGATGGAGGATGGCACCCAGCTTGGATGCGAAGTCGTGATTCGTCTCGGGATTGGGCGTCGTAGTATTAAAAGGGCCTTGCAACGACTTATTCGCCATGAGGTACAGCACAATATCTATCAGATCATCAATGTGAATCCACGACATCCATTGCTTGCCACTCCCCACATGACCGCCCAACCCCAACTTGAACTGGGGCAATAGTGAGCTCAATGCACCCCCACCTTTCCCAAGGACTACACCCGAACGCAACAGACAAACCCGAACACCATGGTTAGTGGCCTTTAAAGCCTCCGTTTCCCAAGCCTTACAGAGGTCGGCTTGATATTCTTGGCCGGGTGAAGAGTCTTCTGTTAACACTTCATCCCCGCGGGCACCGTAATAGCCGACGGCTGAACCATTGATTAGTAGGCGTGGTGGGCTTCGCACGTGAGCGATGTAATCTATTAATTGTCGTGTCACCCCGACACGGCTTGATATGAACGTCTGCTTGAGCTCCCTTGTCCAACGACCACTGCCGAGGCTCAGGCCGGCAAGGTTTACGATCGTCTCGGGTGTACTTTCAGCATCTAGTTCTTTCAGTGACTCAATCAGCCGGACCGGTCCTTTGAATTGCTGCTGTGCTCGGCGTCTGTCGCGGGTTAATACGGTGACGGCGTACCCGTCGGCGAGTAGCCGCTTACACAGCGCGCTACCGATAAAGCCGGTACCCCCGGTTACAGCTATGTTCATCTCTTAACTACCTCCCATATCTGCCGCAGATAGTAAACCTGACTTGCTCGTGACCACAAAGCACTTAAGAATAGGCGTCGGGATTGCGACGCTAGGATAGCGATGGGCAAAGCGAGAGTTCGAACATGGGTGTGGCATTTTGACAGTCCGGTAGAGAAGATCTGGCCGGTGCTTGCCGATACGGCGCGTTTCAATGAGGCGGCGCAGCTACCGAAACACAAAGTACAAGAAATTCCACAAGCTGACGGTTCCACACGCTACTACGGTCATGCTCGCATGGGACCATTCAAATTGAGTTGGGAAGAGTTGCCGGTTAACTGGGTTGATAATCAATGGTTCAGACATTGTCGTCATTTCAGCCACGGGCCTCTCAAGTCACTTTGCGCGACATTAAAGTTTTTTCCAGAAGACACCGGCTGTCGAGGTGAGTATACGATTGAAGTTGAACCAGCCAATCGGCTCGGCCGTACGATCTTAGCATTGGGATTCTTACGCAATGTCGGCAAGACATTCTCACCGCTCGCAGACAATGCCCGCCACTTTGCCCGCGGTCAAAGAGAAACCGAGTTCGATCACAAACCACCCGAGCTGACACCGGGCGCCAAGCAACGTGTGCCCGCGTTAGTTACCAAGATTGAAGCCACACCACACGGTCATGGGCTGGCACAAAAACTCGCTGACTATGTCTTAACGCGACAGGAAGTCGACCTCTGGACCATCCGCCCCCTGAAACTCGCACGTAAGTGGGGGGTACTCGATCGCCATGCCATTGAAGTATGCCTGGAGGCGGTGAAACAGGGATTGCTCGCGCTGCGCTGGGATCTGTTGTGTCCGCGCTGCCAAGTCGGAAAGAAGTCGGTATTGGCCCTCGGCCAGCTACCCACAGGCGCACATTGTTCATCGTGCAACGTCGACTACGATCGCGAGTATTCTAAGAACGTGGAACTCGCGTTTTATCCTGCAACATCGATTCGTCCCCTGGAAAGCGGTGAGTACTGCCTATTTGGCCCAATGAGCACACCCCATATCAAGTTACACCTGACGCTGGAGCCGGGTGAGAAGCGCGACGTCGCCATCGATTTACCACACGGCAACTACCGCTTGCGTACGCTAGAACCGGCAGGTGAGGAGACCGCTCAATGGGATACCGGTGGCTTCCCATCAGTCGTTGCCGATGGGACGACGGTTGTCGCGGGCGAACCCTCAGCGACAGGAACGGTAAGCCTGAACAATAAGTCGGAACGGAAATTGACCTTCATCGTCGAGGAACGTGCGTGGATGCGCGACGCGTTGACCGCGGATCGCGCCACCGCGTTACAGGCCTTCCGTGACCTATTCAACGAAGATACCCTGCGGCCGGGTGACAATGTCGACATCGACTACATCACCATCATGTTTACAGATCTAAAGGGCTCGACTGCACTTTACGAGCGTATCGGCGACCCCCGCGCCTACCACCTAGTGCGCGAGCACTACGCCATCATTGGCAAGACGGTGCGTGAATACGATGGCGCCGTCGTCAAGACGATTGGCGATGCCGTGATGGGTGTATTCACGAACCCTGAAAATGCCCTGCGTTGCGGCATCCAACTGCACACTGATTTTGCCGAATTCAACTCGACATCGGGTAAGGAACCGGTGACGATTAAAGTGGGATTCCACGTTGGACGGTGTATTGCGGTGTCGCTTAATAACCGACTTGATTACTACGGCACTGCTGCCAACAAAGCGGCGCGCCTGCAAAACCAAAGCGTGGGTGGCGACATCGTGATTTCACCTGAGTTGGCGGCTGACCCAAACGTGGCGTCGTTGCTCGTGAATTTCTCTCCGCGGGAAGAACAGGCGAAACTGAAAGGTTATAGCGAGCCCATACGATTCCTTCGGATCACGGCAGAGGAGCTTACTGCTAAGCGCCGCTCCCTCCCTAACCCTCCCCCATCACAGGGGAGGGAATAAGGCACTCGGAATCAAAACTCCAACAGACCATGGGCCATCAATAATTGACGACCTACACACAGCTACATGGTGTCCAACCCAATGACCACCTTTGTAGGTAAACGCCGCGAGCTTGCGCTCCAAAGGTTCGGTACGCATGGAAATGATTCCTTGGCTCCGCTGTCTAGACGATAATTATGTTACACGCTTAGCGGCGTTTTCGTCACCGACTCCGTAGTGCCTCCTGTACGAAATCCAATCGGTCTTGACCGAAAAACATCTGGTCGCCGACAAAGAACGTGGGCACGCCGAAGGCACCACGGGCCACTGCGTCGTCCGTATTCTTTCGCAGCCGACTCTTGATGTCGTCCCGCTGGATCTCGGCAAAGTACGCATCTGCATCCAACCCCGCTTCGACAAGGGTTGCCCGGACTTCATCCACTTCGTTTAGGTTTCTAGCATGAACCCATATGGCCTCGAACATGGTCTTGACGTAAGCGTCCGTCTCCTCGCGTTCCTCGGCAACAAATACGCCTCGCATGATCGGCAGTGTCTGGATGGGTGAATGCGGATTCATGACAAATGGTACGTCGAGATGTTTGGCCCGCATGATCAAATCGTCGAAGTACCATTTACGCTTTGCGGGGATCGACAAGGGCCCCGGATTGCCTGTCGACTTGAAGATGCCGCCGCAGAATACCGGCGTCATGCGTAACCGGCACCCGGCCTCCTCGGCAATAGTCGGAAGCTGGGTCCACGCCAGATAGGTTGGAAAACTGACGACATCGTAAACGAACTCTAGTTGCTTAGACATGTTCCGCGCTTGGGCGTCATAAACTTATCGAGGTACGCTAATTTATCACCTCGGAGGAGTTTGACCGAGTTCAGCGCCCCAAGGGACGGACTAAACTTCCCACCCCGCCTTGCGCAGGCCGTCCAGATTTAACTCCGTCTGGACCGAATTCAGAACAAAAATCTTGCGATAGTCGTCGGCCGTTTTGATGCCGCGTTTTGACAGGTATTCATCCAGACACACGCGCGCTTCCTCCTTGCGCCCCATGTGGCCAAGAAGGATGGTCTTGAACCCGAGATAGGAGACGTCGTGGGGCCGAGCGCTGAGACATTTCTCGAGGTGCACATACGCTTCCTCGAACCGTCGCTGCCCAAGCGTCGCTTGCACGAGCTGGAAATAATAATTGTGTAGCTTCGGGTCAAGGGGGCTGAGCTTGAGACACATTTGCCCATACCCTTCCGCCTCCTCGGGCTCGCCGGAGTGGGTCAGGGCCAAGGCAAGCACCTCATAGGCCTCGGGTGAACTTGGGTTGAGCTCGACCGCCTTGCGTCCGGCCTCCACCGCTTGTTTCAAGTCGCCTTTCCAGATGTGGGCCATGCATAGCACCAAATAAATTCGGAAGTTCCTGGGATCGATCGCTGTCGCCTTCTTTGCCAGATCGAACATGGTAGCCGCTCCATCGACGTAGTCAGCGTATTGGGCATAGACATCGGCGCTGTAACAAAGCGCCAACGCAGTGTAGGCGTCGGCGAATGTGGGATCGGCTTCGATCGACTTTTCGAACAGTTGTTTTGTCTCCGTCCGGTATCTGCCGTAAGAGGGCATGTTGGCCAATCCGCGCAGGTACAGCTCCCAGGAGTTTAGGTTTCCCGGCCGTTTTCGAGTCACCGCCAATATTTCCGCCTTGCTCATCTCGGGCTCGACGGCGGCGACAATATTGGTGGTGATCTCGTCCTGAACCGCGAAAACGTCCTCGAGTTCGCGGTCGTAGCGGTCGGCCCATAAATGGTTTCCGGTCGAACCGTCGATGAGCTGAGCGCTGATGCGCACCCGATTCCCCGCTTTGCGCACGCTACCCTCGAGCACATAGCGTGCCCCCAGATCGTTGGCCACCTGGCGCACGTCGGGTGATTGGTTTTTATAGGCGAAAGTGGAATTACGCGCGATCACCGGAAAAGACCGCCAAGCCGCAAGCAAGGTGATGATATCTTCGGTCAAGCCGTCGCTAAAGTAATCCTGTTCCGGATCGCCACTGATATTGTTGAAGGGCAGCACGGCAATCGAAGGCTTGCCGGCTAACGGAATCGCGCCTGCCTCTGGGCTGGGACGTTCTGTAACTTCGTCCAGCCCTTGCTGCACCCGATACGCCCGTACCGGCTCGGCAATATTCTTGACCTCTTGCTCGCCCATGAACCCGTAGCTAAGTGGCAGCTTCTTGCCAATCGCGGTGCGCACGGATTCGGAGATGCAGATACCACCCGGTTCGGCGAGACTCTCGAGGCGGGCCGCCACGTTGACGCCATCACCATAGATCTCGTCTTGATCGACAATCACTTCACCCAGATTGATGCCGATACGGAACTGGACCTTGCGATCGTCGGGGAGATCTTGATTGCAGTCTTTGAGGTGGCGTTGCACATCGACGGCACAACTCAGCGAATCGGAGACAGTAGCAAAATCGGCAAGCACAGCATCGCCCGCGTAGTGCACCACGCGGCCTCTGTGGGACTCGATGCCGACTGTGATAACGTCAAGGTAAGCGCGTAACGCGCGATGGGTACCCTCCTCATCCTCACCCGTCAGTCGACTATAGCCGGCGACGTCGGCGTAGAGGATGGCGGCGAGCTTGCGTTCTAAAGGTTCGGTACGCATGGGGGGCGTCCCTTTGTTCGTTCGCTTGGGAACAGCCGCCATATTACTACAACGGAAATCCTTGTCGAAGACGATTAGGTGTGGCTAAAGCGCTTGGCGCTGCGATCCTTTGGATCTTGCTCCAACCCTAAGCATGATTGGCGCAGGTGGTTCCACAGATTAAGACGCGTCCAGTCCGGTTCGGGTAGCGGCTTGAGTTCATCCGAAAGGAACGGGTTAGGTAAGAAAACGGTCAGCTGTTGCTCGTCTTTGCCATTGAACAACCGCAACCCCCAGCCAACCGGGGCATCTGCATCGTCCAAGTGTCGATAGAGTTCAGCGTGGCTGGTTCGACGCCAGGCAGCCAGTTCAGGCGTAACCGGATTGTTGCGGCTACCCTTGTGCTGGCCAATACAGACATGAAAATGCCAAGCGCCGAAGTCGACGGTCAAGTAACCATCGTACAAAGAGATTCGGGTAGGTGCATTGGGCGCCCTGATCTCCCAAACTGCGCCCTGAATCAAAATACCAAAATGAATCGAAGACCAGTAGTGCTCAAAGATGTCCTTGCAAAGTCCGAACAGAAAGTCTTCCGATGTATCTAGCGGAAACACCTCCAACACGCCCATGCCGGGCTCATCGACACGCTCGGGCATCACATAACTTCTTAAGCGGCCTTGAGTATACCCATTGCATCGTCAAGGGCACGACTTAGTCGATCGAAAAGGTCATCGATTTCCGCTTCGGTAATGACCAACGGCGGACAGATACCGACGGAGTCGCTTGGCAGCGGTCTTACGATAAGCCCGTGCTTCAAGGCATTCGTTTCGACCGCGGCCGCCGCTTTGGTCTCGGGTGGAAAAGATTGCTTGGTCGATTTATTGGCGACAATTTCGATTCCTCCGATCAACCCGACACCGCGCGCATCCCCTACCAATGGATGCTCGCTCAAGGCTTTAAGGCGCGCTTGAAACCTCGGCGCAACATCGCGCACATGGCCCAAAATGTCGCGTTCTTCATAGATCTTGAGGGTTTCCAGGGCAACCGCAGCAGCAACCGGGTGTCCGCCATAAGTATTGCCGGTGCCGAACACACCAAGTTTGCGGCTTTGTTCGACGAACGCCTGGTAAATGGGGGCAGAAACCATTACGGCACCAATCGGCAGATAGGCCGACGAGAGCTGTTTGGCGCAGGTCACCATATCCGGGGTAATGCCGTAGGTTTGTGAGCCCCACATATTTCCCGTACGACCGAAACCGCAAATGACTTCATCCGCAATCATGAGGATGTCGTGGCGTTTGAGTATGACCTGTACTTTTTCGAAATAGCCGTTCGGCGGTGTCATAACGCCGCCAGCCCCCATCACCGGCTCGGCGATAAAGGCGGCAATAGTGTCAGGACCTTCGCTAAGAATTAACTGCTCAAGACTTTCGGCCAACCGATTGGTGAATTGCTCTTCACTTTCGTTCGGCTCGGCATAACGATAGTAACACGGCGTGTCGGTATGATAGACCCGTTCGATCGGCAGATCGAAATCGTTATGCAGGTAAGGTAGGCCAGTAAGACTAGCCGCCGCAATCGTTACACCGTGGTAGCCGCGCTTGCGCGCAATGATTTTCTTCTTGTGCGGACGTTCAAACGCGTTATTGTAGTACCACACAAGCTTCATCGCGGTGTCCACCGCCTCCGACCCGGAGTTCACAAAATACACTTTGGCCATCGGCTCAGGCGCCATGCCGATGAGCTTTTCCGCAAGCGCAATCACCGGTTCGGTAGAGCGGTGCGCAAACGTATGAGAGAAAGGTAAGTTTTGCAGTTGTCGAGTGGCGGCTTCGACTAACCTCGGTTCGCTTGACCCGAGCGAAACACACCAAAGACCAGCCAATCCCTCAATATAACGGTTACCGTCGCTATCCCATACGTATATCCCCTCCCCACGGGTAATGATCAACGGCCCTCGGTCTTCGTGAGCAGCCAGATTGGTGTAGGGATGTAGGTTGTAGGCAATGTCTTTTTTGGCCAGCGAGTCTGTATGGTTTGACATGCTCTTATCCTCCTAAATTCTTGGCGCCACCCCAAGCTTACCGCCCATTGTGGCCAATCTGGCCATATAGGTAAACTGGCTTCGTTACTGTCTTAGGTAGCTAGATCGTCGCTGAATCCGTAGAAACGCAGACAATTGTCCCACATGATCTTCTTTTTGGATTCGAGACCTACCCCAGGTAATTCGAGGAAAGTATCGATCCCGTGTGGAAACGGCCCATCGGCATGCGGATAGTCCACCGACATAACGACATTCTCGTCACCGATCATATCGATAACGATCTTTAGCATTTCCTCGTCTACATCGGTTGCAATAAAACACTGCCGCTTGAAGTACTCACTCGGTAGCGCCGATAATTGAACCGATTCACCGCCGCCATATTTTCCCCATTGATCATCGAGGCGCTCCAACCACCAGGGCAGCCAGCCACAATTACCTTCCAGAAACCCTACCCGTAGATCCGGAAACCTCTCTAGCACTCCACCCAAGATCATGGCCCCTAGGGCCAACATAAGCTCAAACGGAAACGCCGAGGCATGATTTAAGGTGCGAAAATTTGGCAACCCGACGAAACGGTTGGATACGTAATCTTGGCAGGCGCCGCCGCTGGTTCCATGGAACGTAAGCGGTATTCGCAAGCGCATCAGTTCTCGCCATAACACATCACATTCGGGCGCGTTGAAATAGCGACCATTGACAGGCATCGGTAACAACACCACCGCCACATGGTGTTTTTCCTCGACCGCACGCCGCGCTTCGGTTGCCGCCATTTCGGGGTCGTGCAAAGACAAAATCGCCGATGCTTTTAAACGCTTCGGATCTGTGGCGCAGTAATCGGCGAGCCAATCGTTAAAGGCTGCACAACAGGCGGTTGCATATTCGGCTTCAAGCGAATCGATAGACACCACCATGTGCGCAAACGTGCGATACAAGACTGCAAAATCAATGCCCTCGATGTCCATCGATTCGAGCGTGGAAGTTGCATCATAGTCACGCTCACGTATCGACCGGTATACATCTTCCGTTGGAGTATCCATGTACTTCTGTGCGTTGGCCACGTCTCGATCGAGCGCCCATGGCGGAATAATGCGGCCCTGAACTTCCCAATGCGGAAAGTTGGTAGGTGCCCACCCCAAATATTTGGGCATTACTGAGTGATATCTTTCATCCAAGTACTGTTCGTAGACATCGCTCGGCTCGATGACGTGGAGATCACTGTCTATGATGTGCAAACCATCTTTCATCCAACTTTCCTCGCTGTGATCAGGGTACCACGCAAAATTCCAGATTGCCTATTCACCGATGGCGCACCGACAACATCAAGAAAGTACTCGTTTTATCGCTGTATTTGTATCGTACTTAAGCTTTTGCGCACCGACAAATTTCAACTAAGCTTGTAGCTTGTAGCTGGTAGCGCGTTAGCATCAGTAGGTACGTAACATGACACGCTGGTATGACAGATATGACGAGTTAGGTAAATATCTCGATCTCATGGCAGAACTTAGCCCGGAGCAGAGAGACGAGCTTGTAAAAGGAATCATGGTCATAATTAAGAGAGAGAGCCCTGATTTTCTAACTGATCTCGTACTGCAGTTTCCGTTGGATCTGTTTCGAAGACGCTGGTACGACAAAGACCCTTATTTATGGTTGGTATTTAATGGCCTTGAATACGCAGACGATGCTATGGTCAAAAAAGTCATTGACTACTTTAAGGAAACCGCGTCGGCAGTCAAAGGAGAGTATGACCTTAAGCGATCGGCACGATGACGCTTTTTATCTGAGAAGTAGAACTGGCCTTAGGCGGGTAACGGAACTTTTTGCTCCGCTTGTCGCTTGCCACGGGTTGCGGGCCGGGCCAAGCAAGACCAGTCTCCCGCCTTCAATGCATCGATATCCCCGGACACATCCCGTTTTTGCTTAACCGCACTAACGACTACCGGCGCTGACATGGGATGACCAATCATAATCGCACCAACGATACGCCCGTCGGCGATCACAATCTTACGATAGGTGTGCTTCACATCGTTCAGTTTGGCAATAACGACCTCGTCTCGCGAGCGTGGTTCGAATCGACCGATTGATGTAAGGTGAATGCCGGCCACCTTGAGCATAGTCTCCTGCGCGGTGATTCCATGCCGAGCATCACCGCCGAGCGCATTGATGGCAGCTACCTCGGCCTGCTCTACCGCTGATGGCCATAACCCGGATACACGACCCTCGAATTCTGCAATATCACCGGCGGCGAATATGCTGTAATCCGCGGTACGCATGTGATCATCTACGACCACACCCCGGTTCGACGCTAGCCCTGCGTCCTTGGCTAACCCGATGTTAGGCGTAATACCAGCACATGCCAGGAATACATCGCAGCGCATTTGTTGGTTAGATTTTAGACGGACCTCGTGTACACGTTTATCGCCGCGCAGTGCACTGGCCTCGGCCTTGAGATCGATGCCAATACCCAGCCCCTCGAGGTAATTTTGCAAAATGCCCGCACCGGTTGCATCAAGCTGACGTCGCAGCAACCACTCGCCGCGCTCCAATACGGCTACATCGAGCCCAAGCTGATGCATACCGAAGGCGGCTTCGAGCCCTAGAAGCCCACCGCCGGCGACTACCGCTTGGCGGCAACCGTGTTCCTGTACAAACTCGCGGATATGCATGGCATCTTCCGCCTCGCGCACAACGAATGCGCCCGGCATATCGATCCCGTGGATGGTGGGCACAAAGCTCGTACTTCCCATGGCAAGAATCAAGCGATCATATTCCAGGGCCTCACCGACCCCGAGATGCACACAGCGCTGCTTTCGATCGATACCGACAGCACGGGTATTCAACCAACAGTTTATTTCGCGGTCGTCATACCACGATTCCGGCATCAAGGTGAGGCCCCGCATAGCCGAGCGGCCGTAGATAAGACGGGTAATCGCCATGCGATTGTAGAGATGGTACCTCTCACGCCCAATAACATGGATCTTGCAATCAGGGTGTCGTCGACGAATGTGATCCGCTGTGGTAATGCCGGCGATTCCGTTGCCGATAATGACGACGGATTTGCCGTTGTCATTGTGACCGGTGATGACTCGGCGAATGTCTCGCGGCATGCTCGTTTTTCCCGATTGATTTTGATTTAGTTTTCGTCCGGCGTCATAAGATCATGCCATTCCGGTAGCTTAACGGTGCGGTTCCGCAAACCCCAATGATGGCTGAAGTCTATGGCGCGTGTGTCGG
>LXTK01000032.1 GCA_001643475.1 Proteobacteria bacterium SPGG2
GGTCGTCGATCAACGCGAGGTTGGAGGGGACACGCACTCTTTCAATTCTGCGTTAAAATACGTACTGCGTCAAGATCCCGACATTATTCAAATTGGGGAGATGCGCGATCTGGAGACCATTCAGGCAGCGTTGCGTGCGGCGGAAACCGGCCATCTGGTATTTGCAACGTTGCACACCAACGATGCGGTCCAAACAGTGGACCGCATCATTGACGTCGAGTTCGGTGCGAATCTGCAGACCAGCGTCAAGATCATTCGCACCGGTGGCGTAATCGCGACTTACTCATCCACGCAAATGCCAGAACCTAAGCTGCCGTTCTATCCACTCATGTTCAAAGACATTATGATACGGCTAGTCTTGGTGTATGCAATGCCGGAGGTGGCTAAGCAGCAGGCGGCAGCAGACATCGTTGCCCGACTGCAAGAAGGCAGGCTGAGGCATCGCGTGGCCAAGCGCTATCCGCTCACAGATATTGCCAAGGCGCATGAGGCAATCGAGGCTGGGGGCGTACCAGGCTGTGTCGTGGTGGAAACCCCCTGACTGAGCTTACCCCCGGGTTCGCCCTTACTGGCCACGCTGACCGGCTCCCAGCTCAGCGTTTCCGGGTGTTGGTCAGAGAATTCTTGAAGTTGTTGCCCGAGTCCTTTCATGACGTTTCACGGCAACGAGATGAATAGTTTCTGACCGGCCGGGTCGATGACCTCTAACCCGATAGCGCTGTTGTCGGGGTACATCACGACAGCGATGTCACTTGATGCAATAACGAAATCTGGTTGCGCGGCCATAACTTCTCCTCCGGCATTTTTGTTAAAGCCGTGCAACGTTGACCGCGGTTGATTGTATACTGATGGCGATCTTGCCGTATGGTTGATTGGCGGTTGGCATAAATTCGTTCTTGGCAAAGTACTTCTAAAGGCTATGGCTACTCTGAGAGATCGCTCACTTGCAGTTTTCCCCGCCGGCTCCAACGGCGAATTCAATTTGCCACCCGAGCTGGCCATGGTTATCACCAGTGGCAAGGGTTGTGAGCTTTGGGATAGTGATGGCCGACGTTTTATGGATTTCTCTATCGGTTGGGGCTCCGTGTTGGTCGGGCACGCACATCCCAAGATCGTCGAGGCCGTCAGCAACCAGGCGTCGCTGGGATCTAACTTTGCTTACATCACCGAACACGCGTTACTCCTGGCCGAAGAAATAATAGATTTAAGCCCCGCTTGTGAGTCGTTACGATTCTGCGCCTCCGGCACCGAAGCCACCATGTACTGTCAGCGCCTGGCATGTGCCTTTACCGGTCGCCCCAAGATTCTCAAGTTCGAGGGTGCCTACCACGGCGCCAACGAGATTGGGGTTACCAGTTTGTTTCCGTCGAATCCGCCACCGTTCCCGCAACCGGACCCCACCAGCGCCGGCATCGCCCATATTGTCAAAAACAACGTGCTCGTGGCGCCGTTTAATGACCTCGAATCGACACGACGGATTGTAAGTGACTGCGCGGATCAGCTCGCCGGTGTTATCGTCGAACCACTGCAACGTTGTACGCCGCCGGAGCCTGGCTTCCTCCAAGGCCTGCGTGAACTTACCCGTGAACATGATGTGTTGCTCATCTACGACGAAGTCGTCACTGGCTTTCGGCTCGCATACGGTGGCGCCCAGGAATACTACGGCGTAATTCCTGATCTCGTCGCCTATGGAAAAGCCTTGGGGGGTGGCTACCCAATCGGCGCCTTTGGTGGCCGCAAAGAGATCATGGACATTGTACGTGAGGACAAGTTGGGTGATGAACGTTACGTATGGGTCGCCTCCACCCTGGGTGGCAACCCGATTTCAACCGCAGCGGCGCGTGCCGCACTTTCGATATTCTCGGAGGCTGGTGTTTACGACCAGCTACACGACATGGGCAAGTACCTGCGTGATGGCCTGCGCCGCGTATTAAGCGAGCGCCAAGTGAGCTCACAGGTAATCGGCGATGGCCCGCTTGCGCAGGTAGTGTTCTCGGACGAACACATTCGAAACTATCGCTCCACCCAGCGCGCAAATAAGGAACTAGCGCGCGCGACCATGCTGGGTCTGTTCAAGCGTGGAGTATTCTTGAATCCCATGGGCACTAAACTGTATCTTTCTATCGCCCACGACGAAGCCGTGTGTGACGCCTTCCTTGACCGCTTCGATGACACCTTAATCGATGCGCTCAAATAGGGCCATCTACCAAACGGATAATGATTAAAGGACACCCATGAACCGTGAAGTTTCCAGTTACAAGGCCTATGCCCAGATAAAGAGCCAACCCAGCGAATTGCAACGAATTATAACGGCGTCTGAACCGGTCGCTGCCGCCGCCGACAAACTAGCCAACGCTCGGCGTGTGTTTGTCGTTGGCACCGGCACGTCGTACAACGCCACGCTGTTCGCGACTCATTGCTTACGCACGATCGGGGTTGAGGCATCACCCTGGACTGCCTATGACTTTGCTGTCTACGGGCCAACGCTCGCTCCCGCCGACGCGGCCATTGTATACAGTCACAGTGGCCGCAAGCAGTACTCGCAGCGTTCACTGGAGCGGGTACAAGCGGCCGGCGCAACCGGCATCTGGGTTGCGAGCCAAAACCCGGATGCGAACAACCCAGCGGACGTTATCCTGCACACGGTGGCGCGCGAAACCTCGTCCATGTTCACGGTGTCACACACCGCCGCCATGTTGCTCACGGCCCGTATTATCGATCACCTCAAACCCGGCAGTTTGGGTGATCTTGCAGCGGTGCCGGACGCGGTTGACGCTGCGTTGTCGACAGAACCAATTGTCCGCGACCTCGCCAACCAATGGCACGACCTCGGCGCTATAGTCGCCGCAGGTGGTGGTCTGCATGAGATCAGTGCATTGGAGATCGCTATCAAGATCAACGAAGGACCACGCATGCGATCACACGGCTACTCGATCGAACAGTTTCTGCACGGGCCACAAGCACAAATGCAGACGCATGACGCACTCGTCGTGTTTGGCTGCGCCGGTGCTGCACTAGAACGTACTCAGACGGTGGCGCAGTTCGGGCTCGACATTGGTATACCCGTCGCATGGGTGGCGCCGGCCGAGGGACCGAGCGGCGTCGTAAACCTTGAGGTAATAGATGTAGGAGAATCACTGGCGCCCATCGTACAAGCGGTGCCCGGACAGTTACTGGCGGCACACCTTGCAGCTGTACGTGGTGTCGATTGTGACTCATTTCGTTTGGACGAACCTGCGTTCAAACGTGCGTTTGAACGCTACTCACTGTAAGGCGTATGTGAATGTCTGACGTTGCGATCATTACCGGCGCTAGCCGTGGCATAGGCGCTGCCACCGCCAAGCTTGCTGCCCGCAAAGGCTTTGCCGTTTGTATCAACCACCGCGATAGCGCCACACAAGCACAAGACATTGCCGACAGTATTACAGCCGCGGGTGGACGTAGTATTGTCGTACGGGCCGATGTATCACGTGAGCATGACGTGGTGCGACTGTTCGAAACCACCGACCATGAACTCGGCCGGGTGACCGCATTAATCAACAACGCCGGCTTTACGGGGCCGTCCGGCCGTCGCATAGAAAACGTGGATGCTCAAACCCTGCACAATGTATTTAATACCAATGTGATCGCGCCTATGCTTTGCGCGCGCGAGGCTATACGCCGCATGTCGGCCCGTAACGGTGGTCAGGGCGGCAACATTATTAATCTCTCATCGACCGCAACCCGCATGGGTAGTCCCAACGACTGGGTGGATTATGCCGCCTCCAAGGGAGCGATCGATGTGTTCACCGAGGGTTTGGCACGCGAGGTGGCGGCTGACCAGATTCGTGTAAACGCGGTAGCACCGGGCCTAACCGATACCGAACTGCATGAGCGAGCCGGCGCTCCCGAGCGGCTCGAGCGCTACATGTCGCAAGTGCCGGTGAAACGGGCGGCCACGGTCGACGAAATAGCCGAGACGATACTCTGGCTTATAACCGAATCACCGGCCTATATCACAGGGGCAGTGATACCCGTATCAGGGGGACGCTAACGTTGACAATGCTTGCTACATGGCGCCAGTCTTCGTAGTCTAGACATGAGCTAGTATTCTAAATCTAAGGATATAGACGTGAAACTGCTCGGCAAAGGGTCAAAGATTATGCAGCGTCTCGTGCTGCTTGCCGCCATGCTAGCACTAACGAGTGCGTGCAGCGGAGAGAAAGCCGCTGACAATCAGCCCGGGGATAAGTCTCCTGAGACAACATCCACCAATGTGGCGGAGGGGCCTGCGGTGAGCGTCAGCGCTGATAAGACGCATGCGGTGCAACCTGGCGATGAGATTACTTTGACGGTTACCGTAAACAAATTTACCCTGGACACATCGAAGATTGGCAAGCCCAACGAACCCAACGTCGGACATTACCGTGTCTACCTAGACGACGCCTCCGGTGACAATTTCCTCGCCGACAGTGCTGCTGACACCGTCAAGGTCAAAATCCCCGACGTCATCACTGATGGCTCACATCAACTGCGTGTGGTACTGCACAATAACGACCGCAGTCCGGTCACGCCGGCAGCGCAGGGAGACGTGTGGCTAATCGTATACCGACTGTAGTACGTTTCTGGCTCTAACATCGCTCTCACCCGGCAGTTTGACATTACCCGGGATTGCGGTAATTATGCGTAGTCGCCAAAAACGGCTGATACCCCTAAGTTTTCCCTCTACGGCCATTGCCGGGTGCCGTCTATGGCGATAACCAAAAAGAGGACGAGGAGGTAAATATGCGCAGCAAAATCAAACGACTGGCTGTCGGTGCCATCGCCGCGGCCATCATGGTTTCCACATCCGCGATGAGCGGCACACCAGAGTCGAAAGATCCCATAATTTTGACCATCCATGATTGGACCGGCCAGTACATCACCACCCATATAATGGGCCGGGTGCTGGAAGAGATGGGTTATAACGTGAAATACCAGCAGGCCGACTACATCGCCCAGTTCGCCGGCCTGGAATCGGGTGACCTCCACGTCGCCATGGAGATGTGGGAAACCACCGGCAAGCAGGCCATGGAAGAGAGCCTCAAAACGGGCAAGACCATTGATCTCGGCGAGACCGGCATGCTTGCCATCGAAGAATGGTGGTACCCGCTGTACATGAAGGAAAAATGCCCGGGCCTGCCGGACTGGAAAGCACTTAACAAGTGCGCCAAGGTGTTTTCGACGGCGGAAACTCACCCCAAGGGACGTTATCTCGGCGGCCCTGTTACTTGGGCCGGATTTGATGACGAGCGCGCCGAAGCATTAGGCCTCGATTTTGAAGTAGTCCATGCCGGTACCGATGCTGCGCTTTTCGCCGAAGTCAAATCGGCATATGAACGCAAAGCACCGATCTTGGCTTGGATCTATACGCCACATTGGGCGCCCATTAAGTTCAAAGGTGAGTGGGTAAACTTTCCGCGTTACACCGATGACTGTTACAACAAGCCCGAATGGGGTATGAACAAAAAAATGGCCTACGATTGCGGTAAGCCACGCGGTTGGATTAAGAAGGTCGGTTGGAAAGCGGGCAATGACAAGTGGCCGTGCGCCTACCAAGCGGTGCGCAACTTCAAGATCGACAACCAATCCATGGGCGAAATGATCGGCAAGGTCGACCTCGAGGGCAATAAAGTCGACGGCGTGGTTGACGATTGGCTCAAGACCAACAAGGGCACTTGGAAGAAGTGGACTCAGTGTAGTTGATCCTATCTATCTAGACGCCGGGCGTGGGATCGCCCGGCGTCGCAACCCCTTCATGCACTGAAGACCGATGGTGTCGATCGACAAATCCTCACCGCGGGATCCTGCAAGTATTGGTTCGACAACGCCGGAATCAAAGATATCCTGCGAAGGCGTATGGAAGGTGTTCGGTAACAATGCCGAGGACTTTCTGGCTGCACACAATTTCACTCCCACCGACGAACAACTCGCCGACGCCGGGCTGATCGCCGCGGTGCGCAACGCCAATCTCGCCGTCGTCAAGGGCGAGATCTTTGTCATCATGGGATTATCGGGTTCCGGTAAATCGACGTTAGTGCGCTGTATGTCAAGATTGATCGAGCCCACGGCAGGCCGGGTGATATTCGACAAGCACGATTTATCGCAAGCATCGGAAAAGGAGCTTATCGAAATCCGGCGACACAAGATGGGCATGGTATTTCAGCACTTTGCGTTGTTGCCGCACCTGACGGTGCTCCGCAATGTCGCCTTTCCCCTCGAGATCCAAGGTATCGATCGCCGCACATGTGAACAGCGTGCCCAAGAAATTATCGAAATCGTTGGCCTCAAAGGACGCGAGAATTACTATCCTCGCGAACTTTCTGGCGGTCAGCAACAGCGTGTCGGCATTGCCCGTAGTCTGGCGGTAGAACCGGAAATCTGGTTCTTAGATGAACCGTTCTCTGCTCTCGATCCGCTCATTCGTCGCGAAATGCAAGACGAGTTTCTGCGTCTACAGAATATGTTGCAAAAGACGATTGTGTTTATTACACACGACTTTGACGAGGCCATACGCCTCGCCGATCGTATCGCCATTATGAAAGATGGCGATATCATTCAAATCGGCTCGCCCGAAGACTTGGTGATTCAACCCGCCACCAAATATGTGGCTGAGTTCACCAAAGACATCCCGCGCGCCAAAGTACTTTCTGCCCGCGCAATCATGACACCACCCAAGGATGGTGACACACTTACTAACAGTGTCCCGGCCGACACCAAAGTACAAGATCTAGCAGCGCAATTGGTTGATAGCCAAACGGGTGTGGCGGTGACCGACGAAGACGGCAGCACCATTGGACACCTAAGCCGACAGTCGGTAATCGATGTACTTGTCGGCAAGAATAACGACTCGTGAGCACCGCAGTCGCGATTCGAGGGTTTCGTGTCGGCCTACGGTACAGCCCTTGGCTCCTCACTTGGAGCGCAGCGTTAGCCCTTACCCTCGTTCTTTACCTGCTCAAGGATATCTGGCCAACCGCGTGGCAATATCCGCGCGAATGGTACATACCATTGCGTTTTTTAATCAGCGATTTCATGAAATGGTTGATCAACGACTTTGATCTGGGACTGTTCACGTTCAAGGAGTTCACCCGATCTATCGCCTGGCTCTTAAATTGGCCGTTAGCAACTGCGCAAGGATTTTTATCTTCCGGCTTTAAGCTCGTCTTTGGTGAACAGGCAACCGTCGAGATTCCGCGCTTGTCGTGGATAGCAGTTGTGGCGTTGGTAGCAATCCTTGGTCACTACGCAAAAAGTTGGGGACTGGCCCTATTGGTTGGTGCGTGTTTCTTGTACCTCGCGGTGTTCGGTCGGTGGGACAGTGCGATGGTTACCCTATCGTCCATAATCATCGTTGTACCAATCGGTGTGGCGCTCGGACTATTTGTCGGCATCATAAGCTTCCGAAGTCGCCGGGCCGCAGCCATTATCATGCCGATTCTCGATTTGATGCAGACAGTCCCGGTATTCGCCTATCTGGTGCCGGTCTTGTTCTTGTTCGGCTTCGGACCAGTGGCAGCGATGATCGCTACCATTATTTACGCCACGCCGCCCATGGCCCGCTGCACCGTGTTGTCTTTGGGACTGGTACCGGCCGAGCTGGTCGATTTCGGTCGCATGGCTGGTTGTACACGTAGACAGCTTTTGTGGCGAGTACAAATACCTTCGGCACGCCCAACGCTCATGGTCGGCGTCAATCAGGTGATCATGCTCTCCCTAAACATGGTCATCATTGCCTCCATGATAGGTGCGGGCGGTTTGGGTTTTGACGTCTTGTCATCGCTCAAGCGCCTGGACATCGGCGCTGGCGTTGAGGCCGGACTGGCGATTACCTTGCTGGCAATTGCACTCGATCGGCTGAGCCAGGCCTTTGTCAGCCGTCCGCCACCGAAACACCAAGAAGTACCACGCAACTTCGTGCGTCAACACCCACACCTCACGGTAGCGATGATCCTGATCGTGGGTACGACACTGCTTGGGCTTTTGGCGCAACCGCTCCAGGCCTACCCCGAAAGCCTGATGATCACAACCGGGCCATTTTGGACAGATCTTGTTTCCTGGATCAACATTAATTTCTTTGACCAACTCGACGCCGTCAAATCGTGGTTGCTTCTCAATCTCCTTATCCCGTTTAAGCGTTTTCTGTTGGCGCTCCCGTGGAGCGCAGTTGTAGGTCTGGTCGCGTTGGCCGGCTATCAACTTGGCGGGCTACGGCTGGCATGTATCGTCGGCAGCTTGGCACTGTTTATAGCGGTTACTGGAAACTGGGAGAAGTCTATGATCTCGGTTTACCTCTGTGGTATTTCAGTGGTCATCGCATCAGCGATCGGTTTGCCGATCGGCATTTGGGCGGCACGTCGAGAACGCGTGCATAAAATCGTGCAGGTTGTTATCGATACTTTGCAGACATTGCCTTCGTTTGTCTATTTGATACCCGTGGTTATGTTGTTTCGCGTCGGCGATTTCTCAGCCATGATCGCCATTGTCGCCTATGCCCTGGTGCCCACTATTCGCTATACGGACCATGGCATTCGCCAGGTACCGGCACCGCTTATCGAGGCCGCACAGGCATTTGGTTGTACCCGCAGACAAATTCTATGGCGGGTACAACTCCCTATTGCGCTACCCGAAATCATGCTCGGGATTAATCAAACGATAATGATGGCGCTGGCCATGCTGGTTATTACTGCGCTGGTGGGAACACGCGATCTCGGACAGGAGGTCTATATCGCGCTTACCAAGGCGGACACCGGCCGCGGTGTCGTCGCCGGCGTGTGCGTGGCGTTTATCGCTATCATTGCGGACCGCCTAATTAGTGCTTGGGCAAACCGCAAGAAAAAGGAATTGGGGCTGGCCACGTGACAGACGCGAGGGAGAGAGCCGCCAAACTTAGCTGTTGGAAGAATTCGGTGGACCCTCAGCCATTGACTGGCGGCATTACCAACGCCAATTTTATTGTCGATGATGCTGGCGAGCGATATTTCGTGCGCGTCGGCGATGATATCCCGCTACATGGGATTATGCGTTTCAACGAGCTGGCAGCCAGCCGCGCCGCCTATGAGGCCGGCATATCGCCTGAGGTTATTCACCACGAGTCCGGTGCAATCGTGATGCGATTTATCGAGGGCACCACACTGCAACCGGARGACATTCGCCAAGCAGCTAATCTTGATCGAATCGTGCCGCTTGTTAAACGKTGTCACCATGAAATTCCCAAACATTTCCGCGGSCCAGCGCTGGTTTTTTGGGTATTCCAAGTTCTGCGGGACTATGCCAATACACTACGCGACGCTTCCAGCCGCATGGTGTCGGAATTGCCACGTCTCATGAAGGTGGCCGAACAGCTGGAAGAAAGCGTCGGCCCGGTTAGGCTCACGTTCGGTCATAACGACTTGCTGGCCGCCAATTTCATCGACGACGGCAAGCGCTTGTGGCTAATCGACTGGGACTACGCTGGCTTTAACAGCCCGCTATTCGACCTAGGTGGTCTAGCATCAAACAATGAGTTTTCGTCGACGCAGGAGGAGTGGTTACTAGAAACCTATTTCGACGCCGCCATCGACGATGAGCTCAGGCGCCGCTACGCAGCTATGAAATGTGCCTCGCTGTTACGAGAAAGCATGTGGAGTATGGTTTCTGAAGTCTACTCAAACATCGACTTCGATTATGTCGGTTACACCACTGAAAATCTCGATCGCTTTGAGAAGGTGTGGACTGATTTTCAGACCAGCTAACCCCTATTTACGATGCCGACTTTTCCGAAACACGCTCGCGCTGTCATCATTGGCGGCGGCATTATGGGTTGTAGCACCGCCTACCACCTGGCAAAACTTGGCTGGAAGGATGTCGTACTGCTAGAGCGTAAGAAGCTTACGAGCGGAACGACTTTTCACGCTGCCGGCCTAGTCGGCCAACTACGCACCAATGCCAATGTAACCCAGCTGCTCAAGAACAGTGTCGAACTCTACGATCAACTAGAGGCCGAGACTGGTCAAGCCAGTGGCTGGAAAATGGTCGGCGGCCTACGCATTGCCTGTAACCAGGCACGCATGATCGAGATCAAGCGACAAGCCACCACTGCGCACAGCTTCGGACTTGAGATGCATCTTTTAGCACCGAAGGAGGCGCAGGAGCTGTGGCCACCCATGGACATTGCCGATGTGGTTGGCGCTGCCTACCTGCCTACCGACGGCCAAGCCAACCCCTCCGACATCACCCAGGCGCTAGCGTAGGGTGCGCGCCAACGTGATGTGCAGATCATCGAAGACTGTGCCGTTACCGGCGTGCACATAAAGGACGGACGAGTCCACGCCGTTAACACCGAGCAAGGCGACGTTCAATCTGACATCGTAGTCAATTGCGCCGGGCAATGGGCCAAGGCAGTCGGCCATTTGGCCGGTGTCACCGTGCCCATGCAGTCGATACAACATCAATATCTGATAACAGAACCTATCACTGGCGTGCCGCGCGACTTGCCAACGCTTAGGGACCCGGATCGACTGATTTATTTTAAGGAAGAAGTCGGCGGACTCGTAATGGGTGGCTATGAACCGAATCCTATSTCGTTCGCACTCGAAGACATGTCGAAAGATGCTTACTTTGAGCTGCTTGATTCCAATTGGGATCATTTCGAGCAGCTCATGGAGCAAGCGCTAGKACGCGTACCGGCGCTSGAAACGGCCGGCATCAARCAAATGATAAATGGTGCCGAGGCGTTTACACCCGACGGCAATTTTATTCTTGGAGAAGCCCCCGAGTTACGAGGTTTCTTTGTCGGTTGTGGATTCAATGCCTTTGGTATCGCAAGTGCCGGTGGTGCGGGTCGGGCGCTGGCTGAGTGGATGGTGGCGGGTGGGCCACCAGTCGATTTGTGGCCAGTAGACATTTGTCGTTTCGGACATCATCACGCCGACGATGACTGGGTGAAGACGCGTACACTAGAGCTCTACGGCAAACACTACACGGTTGCCTGGCCGCATGAAGAACATGACAGCGGCCGACCATTACACGTGTCGCCATTGTATCCAAGACTCAAGGAACAGGGTGCTTGTTTCGGTTCGAAGATGGGTTGGGAGCGGCCAAACTGGTTCGCCCCCGAAGGCACAAGGGCCGAAGACGTTTATAGCTTCGATAGACAGAACTGGTTTCAGGCGGTAGGCCAAGAACACCAAACCTGCCGCGAGCAAGTTGCATTATTCGATGCCAGCTCATTTGCAAAATTTATGGTCGCCGGTCCTGACGCCGAAGCGGCACTGTCATGGATATGCGCCAATGACGTATCCAGGCCACCTGGCAAGGTTGTCTATACACAAATGCTTAATACCGCTGGCGGCATAGAATGTGATCTCACGGTCACGCGCCTGGCGGCGGATTGCTATTACATAGTAACCGGGACCGGTTTCGTGACCCATGATTTCTCCTGGATAAGCCGCAACATCCCGGACGGAATGAATGTGCAAGTTTCGGACGTAACGGCTGATTACACGACGCTGTCGCTGATGGGGCCACATGCCCGTGAGGTACTTCAGCGTGTCACCCAGGCTGACGTTTCCAATGGTGCGTTCCCGTTTGGCGCCATGCAGGAGATTGACATTGGTGACACACCGGTGCGTGCTTTGCGCATCACCTATGTCGGCGAACTTGGTTGGGAGTTACACGTACCTGTTAAACATGCTGAACGTGTCTATGACCAGATTATGCGAACCGGCAAAGCATACGGTATTGCCAACGCTGGTTATCGGGCCATCGAGTCGTTACGCCTAGAGAAGGGTTATCGAGCGTGGGGCGCCGACATCAGTCCAGACTATACGCCCATCGAGGCAGGACTATCGTGGGCGGTCAAGCTGAGGAGCAATGTCCCTTTTCAAGGCCGCGAGGCGCTTATCACACAACGGTACCAAGGAGTCACGAAACGGCTGGCCTGTTTCACGATTGAGGATCGCGACGCCGTATTGCTTGGACGCGAAACCATCTATCGCGACGATGAGCGCGTTGGCTGGCTCACCAGCGCGGGTTGGGGTTACACCACGGGCAAGGACATCGGTTATGGGTATGTGCGCCAGGCTGATGGGGTTGATAACGAGTTTTTGCGATCGGGGCGTTATGAGCTCGAGATCGCCACCGAACGGGTGCCGGCCCAATTCCACCTCGATCCACTGTACGATCCAAAGATGCTACGCATCAAGTGTTGAGTCATGGCCCCACAAAGGAGCAATGATGGAATCAAATGTTGCTAAAGCACTTTCGCGGATACCGCTTTTCGATGGCATATCTCCCGAACACATCGCCCACGAACGACTCGGCGGTCTCACGAATCTGGTATTCAAGATCAGCTTGGAAGATAAGGCATACGTCTTACGTATTCCGGGCAAAGGCACAGAGGAATACATAGATCGCAAGGTCGAGGCGCATAACACGCGCGTTGCCGCCGAAGCAGGTGTGTCGGCTGAGGTACTCTTCTTTGACGAAAACGATGGGCTCATGCTGTGTAGTTATCTAGACGGGTGTGCCACCATGACCCCTGAAACCTTTCGCAGCGTCAAGGGCGCGCCGGCGCGCGCAGCCCTAGCGTTGAAACGAATGCACGAGTTCGACAAAGGATTCGAGTTTCGCTTCGAGCTATTCGGTATGATTGACGACTACCTTGGGACTTTATCCAAACTCGGCGCATCCCTACCGAATGGATACTACGATGTGGTGAAAGAGGCAGAAGCGGTGCGCAAAGTGCTTGACGACAATCCTATGGAACTAGCACCGTCTCATTGCGACCCATTGGCCGAAAATTTTCTTGATAACGGCGAACGTATGTGGATTGTCGATTGGGAATACTCAGGTATGAACGATCCCATCTGGGATCTCGGCGATGTCTCGGTGGAGGCCGGGTTCACCAGCGAGCACGACGACGAAATGATGCAGGCCTATTGCGGTGGTAAGGTAGATGATGCCTTGTTTGGCCGGATGGTGATCTATAAAGCGATGTGCGATCTACTATGGACGCTTTGGGGTCTTATCCAGCACGCGAATAAGAATCCGGTGGATGATTTCTGGGCTTATTCGATCAACCGCTTCGAGCGTTGTAAGGCTTTGATGGGCAGCGATGATTTTGGTCGTCATTTGGCAGCAGCGAATTCCGTAAGCAATATATGTTAGCAACATCAGACTTTCTTCTGGTCAACCTCTATATTGTCTCCACATACGAAGGGGTAGTACGTCTCTGCTTTCCACAGCAAGTTTTTTATTATCAGCCATCGATTTACTCCGTTGGTGCTAAAATTAAGGATTTCGCCCTATACGCATAATAGAAAGCTAGGTCGGTCGCACGCTGACGTTGCCGGTCCATTGCGGTTTGCTCATTTTCTCGCCAAACGAAGAAAACATCACATTGAAACTTATGCTAATCCGCTCTTGATCGCTCTTGTTGACATCAACCGAATGGGGCAGCCACGCCGGAAAGACAACGAGCATGCCTTCCTTCACGCTCATGATATTAGAGTCCGCATTCTCTAGGCTCCGCTCAGTCGGCGCCGGGGCGATTATATAAGTCTGTGGCCGCGGATCCTCGAAGGTAATCGTGTTAGCGCCTTTTGCCACCTGTACGTAGTAAACACCGCTAAGAAAGTTGTTGGGGTGTGTGTGCGTTTTGTGCCGCACGCCTTTGGCACTGATATTCGCCCAACAGCCGGTGATAAAAAAGGATTCGTAGGTAATTTTCAAGAAATCGAAAATCGCTTTAACCGAAGCGTTTATGTATGAGGTCAACGCGCTGAACTCTTCGAGTGTATGTAACTCTTGGCTCGTTTGCCATTTCTCACCAGGCGCTAGAGCAGGCAAGGACGCAGTCGCTTCGCAGAGCTTGGTCTTGATGGTCTTATTCATAGGTTCGTAGACCTCGGCCTTAAGCTCAGTTTTCCAAACGAATGTTGGAAACAAACGCACTACCTCTGTCTTTGCAACGGCGAGACCAGATTCATCGGCCATGTTATTAACCCTTTACCGGTGCCATCGGAAGTATGCACATACCTCTAGCCGAGGAGATGGTTGCAAGTATTACAGATCCAACCGGGCCACGCTATACAATCGCCACCTGGCAGGCTTGTTGTAAATCTGGCATTACCTTAAACTCCGGTGCTTGTTCTGTGGCGCTACCAGTTGGGTGCGAGGGTGTTCGGGCAATGCTTTCGGTTGCTACGCTAAGTTGGCGTAAGAAACCGAGATAATACCTAAGAAGAATACGTAGGGCTGAAACTCCATCTGCCACCATATTTAATCAACTAATCGGGTTCTGAAACTTACATGATCAAAGCGATTTCATTCGATCTATGGGACACCGTCATCCACGACGACTCCGACGAGCCCAAGCGCGCAGCGCAAGGACTGCGCTCCAAAAAGGACGAACGACGGTATCTAGTGTGGGATGCGCTCAATCGCGTCGAGCCGATTCCCTATGAAACCGTCGCCATAGCCTACGATGTGGCCGACGCTGCCTTTAATCACGCATGGCACAATCAGCATGTCACCTGGACCATCGGTGAGCGGCTTGAAGTCTTGCTAAACGGACTTGGCCGCAAGTTACCGGAATCCGAGCTGGCAGCAGTCGTGAAGGCACACGAAGAAATGGAGGTGACCATACCGCCTGATCCCGTCGACGGGGTGGCACACGCACTGGCCACACTATCCGCGGACTATAAGCTGTGTGTGGTGTCAGATGCGATCGTGTCGCCCGGACGTTGCTTGCGTCAGTGGCTGGAGATGAACGGGCTGAAGCGCTATTTTGGTGGATTTGCCTTTTCTGATGAAGTCGGTTACTCGAAACCGCATCGCGAGATGTTTGCATCTGCCGCAAGTCAACTAGGGGTAGACATCACAGACATGGTTCATGTTGGCGATCGCGATCACAACGATATCAAGGGTGCACAAGCGTTGGGGATGAAAGCCATTTTATTTACGGCAACCCGTGACCGCGATAAGCATATTACCTCGGCAGATGCCATCTGCGAACGTTACGCGGGCTTGCCCGCAATCGTGCAGCAACTAGCGACCAAGTAAACGAACATGGCGAATCACCCGCATTTCCTAGTGATCGATGGTTACGACCGCAGCGGCCGTGAGGGGCTAACCGCGGGTGGCGCCACGACCGCCGGCGAGCTTTATACCAGGATGCTCGAGAAATGCACGCCAGGCTGCGATGTCGATGTTATCTATCCCGCCGACTCGGATGTCTCGTTACCACGAGGCACTGCGCTAGCATCCTATGACGGCATCGCTTGGACTGGATCCAGTCTGACCATTTATGCGGATGACCCACGTGTCACTCCTCAAATCGAATTGGCGAAAGCGGCATTTGAAGCACATGTACCCAGCTTCGGTAGTTGCTGGGCGGCACAAATCGCGGTAGTTGCGGCCGGTGGTCGCTGTGCGGCTAATCCTCGGGGCCGCGAGATGGGTATAGCCCGCAAGATAGCGCTGACCCCCGAGGGCCGCGCTCACCCAATGTACGATGGCAAAGCGAACGTGTTCGACGCCTTCATTAGCCACGAAGACGAAATCACCCACCTGCCACCCGGTGCGGTGTTGCTGGCGTCTAATGCATTCAGTTACATGCAGGCGGTTGCGGTGACTCACAAAGGTGGCACATGCTGGGCGGTGCAATACCACCCCGAGTATGACTTACATGAGCTGGCACGACTCACCTTCTGCCGCATAGAGAAGCTCGTAAAGCTTGGCTTCTTCGCTGATGCAGATGCAGCGCTTGACTATGTCAATAAACTAGAAACGTTGCATGCGGATCCCAGTCGACAGGATCTTGCGTGGCAGCTGGGAGTAGACGCCGATGTGATGAACGAAGATGTGAGGCTGGTTGAGGTACGGAACTGGATAGATCGCTTAGTCCTACCCAACATGCGATCGTAAACAGCCCATCATAATTATTGCTGGCGCGCACAAATTCTATGCGATCGCACCTTGATACTAGCCATCGCGGCTATCGCTTCTCTCAACAGCGTAGATACTCGCGATTATCAAGAAACCATTCGTAGGTGGATCGAATACCGTCGGTTAGTGGAGTTTTCATTGTCCACCCCAGCCCATGAAGACAAGAGCTGTCGAGCAATTTCCGTGGCGTGCCGTCCGGTTTGCTGCGGTCCCACTCGACCTCGCCTTCATAGCCCACCACATCCCTTACCAATTGTACAAGTTCGCTAATAGTGAGATCTTCCCCGCAACCAATGTTTATGAGTGGCGGTGAGGAAGCATTAAGGAGTGAATCAAAACTCTCGTCGGGGAGACCCATCAGAAATACGCAGGCGTCGGCGACATCATCGACATGCAGGAATTCACGGCGCGGGGTGCCGCTTCCCCACACGATGACAGAGGACTTAGCATCGGTCTTTGCGGCGTGAAACTTACGGATGAGGGCGGGCAGGACGTGAGAGTTTTCGAGGTCAAAGTTGTCACCGGGTCCGTAGAGGTTGGTGGGCATGGCGGCCAGAAATCGTGTTTTATACTGGCGATTATAGGCCCAACACATCTCGACACCGGCGATCTTGGCGACCGCATAGGGTCGATTGGTTGCCTCCAGGGGTCCCGTTAGGAGGTATTCCTCCTTGATAGGCTGCCGGCAATCACGTGGATAAATGCACGATGATCCGAGGAAAAGCAGGCGTTTCACGTTGGCCTGCCAGGCTTCATGGATGACGTTGGCCTGGATGACCAGGTTTTGTTGGATAAACTCGCCCGGATAGCTGTCGTTGGCGTGGATACCGCCGACCTTGCCAGCTGCCAGGAGCACGTACTCCGGGCGCTTGGATTGAAAGAATTCTTCTACGGCTCGCGCCTTTGTGAGATCCAGTTCATCGTGGCGACGCACCAGGAGATGATCATAGCCTTCCCTATTTAATCGCCGCAAGATGGCCGATCCGACGAGGCCTGCGTGGCCGGCGACAAAGATTCGAGAGTGAGGTTCTAGCATGGGGCGATTGGCGACGACGTTGATTCAAGACCCCTGACATAGACATTATTTCGCTGTCGACCGAGGCACATCATTCGTGATGATCGGGTGTTTGGTAGCCGTAGTATCGTGTCAACGCATCTTTCTCCGCCGTCTTCAGGTCTGCTGCTACCATCTCCGTGACCAATTGATCAAACGAGACTCTGGGTGTCCATCCAAGCTTTTGTTTCGCTTTGGCCGGGTCACCGAGTAACGTATCGACCTCAGTGGGCCGAAAGTAGCGGGGATCGATGGAGACGATGACGTCTCCCTCATTAACGCTTGGGGATTCAGACTGGATAACCGCGGATTGGGTCTTGGCAACAGCGTGATCGATTGTCGTTACTATCCCCTTTTGATCGACCCCGGTCCCCTCCCAGCGCAAGCCCATACCAAGCTCCTTGGCGGCAGCATCGACAAACTCTCGTACCGAATGCTGGACGCCGGTGGCGATGACGTAGTCATCGGGCTCTGCCTGCTGCAACATCAGCCATTGCATCTCTACGTAATCGCGGGCGTGTCCCCAGTCACGCTTGGCACCGAGATTACCCAGATAGAGACGACTCTGCAGGCCGAGTTTGATGCGTGCCAAGGCCCGGGTTATCTTGCGACTGACGAATGTCTCTCCACGAACCGGCGATTCGTGATTAAAAAGAATGCCATTACAGGCGAACATACCGTAGGCCTCGCGATAGTTCACGGTGATCCAGTAGGCGTATAACTTTGCAACGCCGTAGGGCGAGCGTGGGTAAAAAGGCGTGGTCTCCGTTTGCGGAACTTGTTCTACCTTGCCATACAGTTCTGAGCTGGACGCCTGGTAGAAACGGGTCTTGTCTTCAAGCCCGAGGATTCGGATAGCCTCTAGAATTCGGAGCGTACCAAGCGCATCCGTGTTGGCGGTATATTCCGGTGTTTCAAAGGATACCGCCACATGGCTTTGTGCCGCCAGGTTATAGATCTCGTGGGGTTGCACCTCCTGGATCACCCGGATGAGGTTAGTAGCATCAGTGAGGTCGCCGTAGTGAAGCACAAACCTTTGATCTGGTTCATGCGGGTCTTGATAGAGGTGATCGATACGATCCGTGTTGAACGAGGACGCCCGTCGTTTGATGCCATGGACCTCGTATCTCTTTTCGAGCAGGAACTCGGCCAGATATGCTCCATCCTGGCCAGTGACCCCAGTAATCAACGCTCTTTTCATTTTCGATATCGCGAGTGAGCAGCTTGAAGTAGGAAGTTACACGAAGTAACCGGTAGCCAAACTTTAGCTAAGTGGAGCAGCCAACGATGATTCACTGAGCGATCATACCTCTTGGTACCTGCCTATTCCAACTTGAGCATGAACCTTAGTCTGTAACGGGGACGGGACGTAATCGCCCAACAACCTCATTGCCAGGCGCTGGGGCAGTTGGGACCTTGAGCGATAGCAGTAACGAAAATACGGCCATCACTGCACCTGATAGAAACACGGCCGCCGGCGAGACTAACCACAACAAACCAAAGGCAGCCGGTATCACCACGGCGGCAATATGATTAATCGTGAAGCCGACGCCTGCTGTCGCTGCGATGTCGGCGGGATCAGCAATCTTCTGAAAGTAGGTTTTGATGGCGATTGCAAGCGCGAAAAACAAATGATCAATGATATAGAGGCCAGCCGCGACAGTGGCACTTGTCACGAATGCGTAGGCTGTAAAAATACCGATTAGTCCGACGTATTCGAAGATCAACGCCCGTCGTTCACCCCAGTGCCCAATCAGTCTGCCGATCTTGGGTGCCAAAAATACGTTGGCAACTGCATTGACTAGAAACAACAAAGTGATCGCAGACACGCTGAAACCGAATTTCTCGACCATAAGGAAGCCTGCGAAAACGATAAATATCTGACGCCGCGCTCCGGACATGAAGGTGAGCGCGTAATAAAGCCAATAGCGCGCTCGCAACACCAAATGCTTGTGTTGTCGCACCTTTTCAGGGAAACGTGGGAATGCGAGCCAGGTGGCAATCGCGATACCAGTGGTTAGTCCACCCCCAAACAAATAGACCCAATGAAAATCAAGACCAAGGATGTCGAATGCCAACCAGATGAGGCCGTAGATCACGATCGACGTGAACGAGCCGACCGCGATTATTCTCCCTAACATCTCCGGCGCCCGCGCCTTATCGATCCATTGCAACAACAAGGATATTTGGATGGTCTCGTAATAGTGGTGACCGATCGACATCAACACAGTCGTGCAATAGAGACCGATTGCGGTTGGAAACCAGCCCGTGAGCGCAGTGCCAATGCCGAGTAGGGCCAAGGAGATGTAGGCAAATGTCTGTTCACGGAATATCAACAAGAAAAATATAACCGCAAAGGCGAGGAAGCCCGGGACCTCTCGTAGACTTTGCAAAATGCCGATCTCGGCGCCGGTAAAGGCAGCACGCTCGATCGCAAAGTTATTCAACAACGCCTGCCAGGTGGCGAAGCTAAGCGGTACCGCCGCCGCCATAAGCAACAATAGGATCTCGGGACGCCGCCAACCCATGGTGACCGGTACCCTCTCGGAAACGTCGTCTTTGGTGGTCATAGGTGTCTTTCTATCAAAGATATACTTGCCGGTCTTGCTATAATTTGCCAATGAATATCTCGAAAGAGACACACTCGCACATGCCTGATCCGGGAAATCTGCTCGATCCCAAGCGCCCCATCGTCACCCTCGCCCGCGACACCTCGGCACCGCATTACTTCCCGTTACACCAGCATGCACGCGCGCAACTGGTATACGCGTCGGCGGGGGTGCTTACCGTGGTGACCACCCAAGGCACCTGGGTGGTACCGCCCCAACAAGCTGTGTGGGTACCCGCAGGCATCAAGCACGAGGTACGATCTCCCGGCCCGGTGTCCATGCGCTCGCTTTACATCCACCCGGCGGTCACACAGGGTCTTCCCACCTACTGCTGTGTGGTCACAATAACGCCACTACTGCGCGAACTGATTTTGGAAGCAGTATCGCTACTCAACGACTACCGCCCCGACGGAGAAGAGAGTCGGTTGATGCATGTGATTTTGGATAAGCTGCAAGCGCTGGAGCCCACCCCACTACACCTGCCATTCCCGCAGGACCCCCGCGTTAAGACGGTGAGCGATGCGCTGGTCGCTAATCCGGCTGATGATCGCGACCTGGAAGTCTGGGCTGATTCAGCCGGCGCCAGCAGCCGTACATTGGCACGTTTGTTCGTCAAAGAAACGGGGCTAACCTTCGGTGCCTGGCGTCAACGCCTACGACTGCTGGCGGCAATTTCACGGCTGGGAGCGGGACAACCAGTGTCCACCGTCTCATATGAGACTGGCTATCATAGCCCAAGCGCCTTCATCGCCATGTTCAAGCGTACCTTGGGCATGCCGCCTGGACGATATTTTCGCAGCCCGCCAACACCACCTGCCGACGAGGGTTAGCTTGTCATCTAATGTATGCAAGCTAGAGCTCTGAYCARTGATCGATTAAGCTCKNWGKTTYTCTCNAAACGCCSATGGRKTAWATGAATGGYYGAYCTCARYSCTACGGAYTTCTATGACGTTCRATCTYTGCTKWCMGAYGAAGARCGCATGGTTGCGGAGACGGTCGCACGCTTTGTCGATGAGCAAGTACTGCCGATTATCCCGAAAGCGTTTGATGAACATCGATTYCCRMRAGAACTCGTGCCCGAGCTCGCATCSATGGGTCTCTTGGGTTGCACCATCCAAGGTTATGACTGCGCCGGCATAAACAACGTGTGCTACGGMCTGATTTGCCAAGAACTGGAACGCGGYGATAGYGGYCTRCGCAGTTTYGTRTCYGTSCARAGTAGTYTSGTGATGTGGGGRATMTAYACYTTCGGATCTGAAGAACAAAAGCAACGCTGGCTACCGGCGATGGCCAAAGGTGAGGYYAWTGRNNCKGCKWCSRNCYGASRKMKRCRCMKKKSSSTWCRNGACSCYSKTSCSATSYNACACGCATGCTGCACGACAGGGAACTGATTGGCTTATCAATGGTTCAAAGATGTGGATTACCAATGGTGGTATCGCCGATGTTGCAATCGTATGGGCKCGCACCGACGAAGGTATYCGCGGTTTTCTGGTCGAGAAGGGTACACYAGGCTTTGAAACACGCGATATTGAACGCAAGTTTTCTCTACGCGCYTCTGTAACKTCTGAGCTTTATTTCGACAAAGTGCGGGTGCCGCAAGACAATCTATTGCCCGAAGCCGCGGGCCTAAAGGGCCCYCTGAGTTGTYTAACGCAGGCGCGCTACGGCATTACCTGGGGTGCGATCGGTGYTGCCATTGCCTGTTTCCGMGAGGTRYTGGASTTYTCMAAAACACGMATGATYTTYGACCGGCCRATTGCAAACACGCAAACGGTACAACGTCGGTTGGCTGAAATGGTGAGAGGAATTACCACCGCGCAGTTGTTATCACTACAGCTCGGCCGCCTCAAAGATCAGGGCCGCATGCACCCCAGCCAAGTCAGCTTGGCCAAGTGGAACAATGTGCGCATGGCCATAGAGGTAGCTCGAGACGCTCGTGACCTGCTCGGGGCTGGAGGTATATCCACCGAATATTGTCCGATCCGGCATATGCTAAACCTCGAGAGTGTCATCACTTACGAGGGCACGGAGACTGTGCATGAACTAGTCATCGGTCGTGAAGTCACGGGTCTTAATGCTTTTTGAGTCTCAACAAGCGGGGTCGGCAGATCTCTGAGGATAAACCGAAAGCGTCTGCATGATTGGGGGTTGTGCTCAGGATTTGCCGGTAGAGGGCTTCGGCCTCTTGCAGTCGCCCGGCTTGGTGATGCCGAAGTGCTTTTTGTAGTTCAACCATGGAAATTCAGATACAAGGTACAAGCGAGCAGATACAAGTCCAAAAGATTTCAGTTGTCAATGTGGCCGCTGGTCAGGCGCTAGTTTCTCACAACTTCAGACCGACTGTTGACCTCTCACCATCAGGCCGTTCGGCACCACTTGCTACTTTACACTTGCTACTTCTCACTGGATTGACACCATCTCTGCCACATCTGGCGATACGCCGCCTCCAGGTCGCGTGTATAACGCTCCACGTCACACAGCGGCGAGGATGCGACTTGATGCACCCAGCCGTTTCATCCGAACGCGTGTAACCTTTAGCATACMTCTAACGAAGTSCTTATTTACCCAACTTTCGTKTTAACGGTTCAATGAACTCATCGTAGTTTCTCCATCGACCGATATATCGAGTACTGARTAATCTGTCGTCTCGCCCTGCATCACTCTCCTTAGTGTCATTAGCAAGACCGCACCATTGGATGAGTCGCCGACGGGTGGCGTCCTCGTTGCTTACCATGTCTTCRTAATCYAMCGYGAGAATACGATCAGGTACAACACGAAGCCAATGGTCCATCAACCTCTCGTATTCACGATAGTAATGAGCTATGTCTGTCAGATCGTAAGCATAAGARTGTGAAACSTTGAACGATCTGAAATAGATAGAAAGACATACATCRWGCGGGTCGCGRCGGCAATGAATAATCCTTGCCTTCGGAAACAACAGCGYAATCAGACCGAGGKTCAGGAAATTCGGAATTGCATTAACGATCCGGGYAGCTTCGCTGCTGTGCTTACGCAGCTCCTCAATATAAGCCTCAGCCAGTGTGCTTACAGTTTGGCTATCGATTGAGGCAACACAAGCGGGATAGGCGTCAGTCGTACGCGAACGGCCAGCGAGACCATCGATGAGCCGATCAAAATATTCGAGCCCACCCGCGCCGTGGATATCACAATGCGTGGTGATGAGTGACTCCACCAGGGTCTTTCCGGCCTGCGACAGACCGATCACGAACACTGGCAGGGTACTATCGCTGCCAAACTGCTGTCTTTCTACAAAAAACTCTCTAGTGTAGACCGCGATCAGTGCCGACACCGTCTCAGTATACGCAGTGGCGTCGAACGCTAGCTGTTTACGTTGCCGCTCGCAGTCGTTGGCAATCTTATAGTGCTTAAAAGCCTTGTCGAATACACCGCAGTCGTCATAAACCTTTCCCAGCGCCCAGTGCACGTGCTCAGTGTCATTCTCACTGAGTCTCTTATCATTTAACAGAGATTCTAACCGCACAATTTTGTCCTGATCATCGATGGTGAATGTCGTCAAGCCCACCAGACATTGGTGGGCTCGGACGTGTCTCGGGTCGAGCTCTACCGCTTTTTCATAGCAGGCAACTGCCGCATCCGTATTTCCCTGCTGCTCGAAGGCCTGGCCTAAGTTGGCGTGTAGTTCCGCCATGTCGGGTTCGAGATGCAAGGCCACGCGGTAGCATCCTATGGCCCCTTCAACGTCACCCTGTAGCGTGAGTGTGCCGGCGAGGTCATTGAGTATTTCTACATCCTCGGGTGTGATGCGCAGTGCCTTGTAATAGTGTTGCGTTGCCGCCTCAATGTCCCCCTGCTCCCTGAGCACAGTTGCCAGGTTATAGTGCGCCTCCGCGTAGCGCGGTTTGAGACGCAGGGCCTCTTCGTAGCACCCCGTTGCCGCCGGCAGCTTACCGAGCTTCTTGAAGATATTTCCGAGATTATTGTGGTAGAAGGGGTCTAGCCGGTTTCTGGCGATCGCTCGTGTGATCAGCTCTATGCCCGCTTGGTCGTTTCCGATTTGATAGGCAAGTACCCCGAGCAGGTGCAGGGCATCGGCATGGGTGGGGTCTTCGCCCAGAATCTGGCGGTAAATCGCCTCGGCTTCTTGGAGCTTGTTCTGCCGCTGACGTTCGATGGCCGTGCGCAACCATTCAGAGAGTTGGTCGTCTTTACTGCGATTGTCGCCAACCTTAGGTATTGTGCTGCGATCGTCCGGCGATTCAGGGCTCATAATTTTTCCCTTTGCCTTGTGTAAAGCTCAAGCCGCAAACCAGCACATGCTCGACTTCATTGTCCGTCGACTCGGCGGCTGGGAGTTTATTCCTCCCGCGGCGCAAGCCCTTGCTTCAGCTCATCAAGGTGCTTCTCGTACTTTTTCCAACGCTGGATTGAGTCATGGTAGATGGGTTGGCGTACCTGCCAGCTGCTCGCGGTGTGCACCGCCCGCTTGTTCTTGTAATACTCGAGGCAGCGGTCGTCCCACGCCAGACCGCAGTAAGCGATCAAACGCCGGCTCACGGCCTCCTGGTCCGCGATGAGCTCTTCATATTGAACCGCGTGTATTTCCAGGGGAAGCGCCTCACGCCAGTGGCGCATCATGCGCTCGTACTGGCGATAGCTCACGGCGATGTCGGGCAGATCRTAGGCRTAGAAGTGGCCGCGCTCAAACCGCTGAAAATAGATCGACAGGCACACATCGAGTGCCTGTCGCCGGCAATGGATGACGCGTGCGTTCGGAAACATCAGCGCGATGAGGCCGAGATGGACAAAATTGCCCGGCGCCTTGTCGGTCACCCGCAGCGCGTCTCCGCCGGCACCCTTGAGATGGTCGAGATAGCCTTCGGCCAGGGATTGCGCCAGCGGCCGATCGATCATTGTCGCGCACTTCGGATAGGGCAAGCGGGTGGGTAGACGCTTAGGGAGTTCAGCCACGATGTTCGATATATGGAGCAGTTCACCGGCGCCAAACGCCCGTGGATGGCTGGCGATGATCTGCTCCACCAGGGTCGTGCCCGAGCGCGGCATGCCAACGATGAATACCGGCAGATCCGAAGGATTTCCGAAGTCCGTGCACCGTTTGAAAAAATCGCGGTCGAATGTCGCAATGATAKCGGATGCCTCGGCGATTTCTTGTTCGCGCTTGAAGTTTACGGTCYTGCGCTTTAACCGGTTCCCGGCTTGGTAGTGCGCAAAGGCCTGTTCRAACGCGCYGCAGTCGTCATAGACCTTTCCCAGGGCAAAGTGCAGCRACATCAGCGCTTCCTCCGAGATCTTCGGMGTACAGACAAGCGCTTCCAGCCGGGCGATCTCGTCGCGATCCGCCGGGCTGTATCGTCGCGATCTGACAAGATTTTCATGCGCCTTGGCRTRGTCGGGCTCAAGCRCTATCGCCTTTCGATAACACGCGCTGGCCGCCTCCAGGTTCCCTTGCGCCTGCAGMGCGAGCCCGAGATTRTTGTGCGCCTCGGCGTAGTCGGCTTTGAACCGCAACGCSRCCTGGTAGGCCTCAATCGCCTCGTGCACGCGCCCYTGCTTCTGCAKGGCGCCCCCCAGGSCGKTCCAGGCCTCCGCATCCTCRGGYGATARCCGCAAAACGGTRCGGTAGCACTCTWYCGCCGCCTCAAGCGCCCACTGGTCGYTGARGATGCCCGCCARRTTGAAATGGGCGTTGATGTAGTCCGGACGGCAGCGCACTGCCGCGCGGTAGGCCATGACGGCCTCTGCCATCCTGTCTTGTTCGCGCAGCATGTTGCCGAGATTGTTGTGGCCGACGGCATCTGCGGGCTCCGCGGCAACCGCCCGCGTTAACAGGGCGATGGCTTCTTGTGCCCGTCCGCACTGCTGGACCAGCAGTGCCAGCCGATGCAGGGGCTCGGCGTGGTTGGGGACATGCTTCAAGACCTGCCGGTAGAGCCGTTCTGCCCGTCGCAGGTTGCCTGCCTGATGCTGGGCGACGGCATCGCGCAACACAGCGCCGACAGCATCTATCGCCATGCCTCTGCCCTTCGGTTTGTCGCCAATCCTTTGTGTCTGCTGGATCTACGGGCCATCGTCGGTCGATCAGTCCATCTACAGTTGTATGCTCACAAAAGCACGAGCGGCTCTGGCCATATTGCTTGCGCGATGCACCGCTCAAGTTAATTCTCAGTGACCGGGCGGTCGCGTAAACGCCTTGGCGCACCGGCCTTTATTGACGCTTTGTCGGCACGCGCGTTCCCGTCGGTGGCGAGGCGGTACTCGTCGCYGCCGGAGATCGYGCATACCATGCCCGACTCGGCCGCGCGCTTCAAGACCAGCACCAAGAACGATGGCGACATCCGTACTGATCACTCCCGCATCGACGTCCTCGCGACCCAGATCCTTGGCAGGCTTGGCGACCGCAGCAAAAAAAGGGCCTATGTGTTCACACATAGGCCCTTACGCAGCGACCGTTGGGTCGCTCAGCTATTGTTGTTCATTTTTTTTTTATTCCACCTTGGTCCTTCACGTAGGTTGACCGCCGCGGATTGGATTTGCCTCCCTGCACGATCATCCAATTATTTGAACTTTATGCGGGTGCCAACCAGAATGGCAGTTACGTCGTCCAAGTTAGCCCCTGGGCGGTCGAGCTCGGCTTCGGTCCAACTCGCATACAGGTCCACGCTCGAGTTGGGTGAATAGCCCCAACCGAATTGGAAGACCTCGGCCTCGTCGTTGTTTTGTTTGAAGTCGTCGAACTCTCCAGTGCCAATGGCGAAGGAGTGCCCATTCTCCATCACGTGGCCGAGCCTGATGTAGAATTCCTCGGCGT
>LXTK01000095.1 GCA_001643475.1 Proteobacteria bacterium SPGG2
GTGGGCGATGGTGGTGAGGCGTTTACCTATGAACGCCTAAACTGCGCGTTCCGATTGCTACTCGAAGGCGCGCCACTGTTAGCGATGGGCAACAATCGTTATTTAAAGGAAGGCGATGGCTTTAGCCTTGATGTCGGACCATTTGTAACTGCGCTGGAGTATGCTGCGGGTGTCCGCGCAACGATCCTCGGCAAACCCGCGCCTGATTTTTTCCGGGCAGCTATCGCCGATCTTGGGTGCAAGGCCGACGAGGTGATGATGGTGGGTGATGATGTTGCGGCTGATGTCATCGGCGCCGTATCCGCGGGTCTACAAGGTGTCTTGGTCAAAACCGGCAAGTATCGACCTGGTGACGAGAATCAGCTCAAATCGGCGAATGCCAACGTGCTAGCGGACGTTACCGCCGCGATTGACTGGATCATCGCCCAATGCTAAGCCTTTTTTTCTGCAATCTTGCGTATGCCAAACGATTTCGCTAGGGTTCGAAGTTCTCCCGAACCGGCTCACTAACAGGACCTATTTATGTGTGGAATTGCTGGAATTATGTACAGAGGTGAGGGCGGCGGTTTGCACGTCGCTAAAGCACTGATAGACATGTTGGATGGGTGCCAACACCGGGGACCCGACTCCACCGGTTTTGCCCTTTATGGTCAAGCGGCCAAAGGCGAGCTCAAGCTGCGTTTTTTCGTCGGGCAGGGCGACGAAGCGGTCACCGCGGTCGAGCGTATCCAAAAGACCTTGGCGGAGCAGCATGCGTCGATCATTGAAGATGAACATATCGGAGACAACTATCGTGTGGTTGTCCAGTTCAGTGGTGATGTACGGAAGTTCGCCTATGCCATGGAACAAGCGGCTAAGGTGATTTCTATCGGTGAGAGTCTGGACATCGTGAAGGACGTCGGTAAGGCACATGAAGTCGACGAGCGCTACGCGGTACACAAGTTCACGAGTACCCACGGGCTCGGCCATGTGCGTCTTGCCACTGAGTCTGATGTAAAGCCAGAGTCAGCGCATCCATTCTGGGCCACCGGGTTTGCCGACGTTGCCATCGTTCACAACGGCCAGATTACGAATTATTGGAAAATGCGACGCCGCCTAGAACAGCGCGATTTCGAATTCCGTACCGACAACGACAGCGAATTGATCGCCGTGTATTTGGCCGACAAGCTCTCGCAGGGCATCGCACTCCAGGAAGCACTAAAAACTTCTATCGACGATCTAGACGGTACGTTTTCATTCTTGGTGTCAACCAAGGACGAAATCGGTTATGCCAAGGATCGACTGGCGGTGAAACCAATGATCATGTACGAGAATGATGACCTTATTGCCGTGGCATCCGAAGAGGTCTCGCTCAATCGCCTGTTTCCGGGCCAGGCACTGAATACCAAAGAGCCCCCGCCGGGGAGTTACAACACGTGGTCACGATCGACTTAGCCAAAATACCTGTTCGCGAGGCGAATGAACGTATTCGCCAGTACGGAGCTGAGGGGCAAGACGTCGAAGTCATAAATCCCGACGCCCGACACCACATCGGGGTCGGTTTGACTGCCGAGATCAACGTCAAGATTCGCGGCTCAGCCGGGTATTTTTGTGCCGGCCTCACCGACAAGGTGCATTTTGAAGTCGACAACAATGTCGGTTGGGGATTGGGTGACAATATCTACAACGGCAGCGTGGTGGTGGGCGGTAATGCTGGCGCTATTGCCGGTGTCGCCATCCGCGGCGCGGAGTTGGTGATTCGCGGCAACATGGGGTCGCGCGCGGGCCAGGTGATGAAGGCCGGCACGCTCTGTTGCGCCGGTAACGCCAACTTCATGGCCGGCTACATGATGTACGGTGGTCGCATCATCATCCTCGGTGACTCGGGCGAACGCGTTGGCGAGGACATGGCTGGCGGCGAGATCTATGTTGGTGGTGAAGTGCACTCGCTTGGATCGGATGCGCAGATTGTCGACGTCGACGGCGCTGAGCTCGACGACATCAGGGCATTTCTCGATCGCTATGAGCTCAAGTTCAAAGGAACGTTCAAGAAGGTGGTGAACGCCGGCAAGAACCTGCGCTATGCCACCAGCGAAAGACAGGTGCGCAGCATACCGTTTTTCACGTTCTCGGGCGAAACCGATTACTGGAACGCCAAGATCCAAGAAGACCTTTATATTAAGTCGCAGATCGGCCGCTACCGTATCCGTGGCTACGGCGGTGCCCGCGAACTACCACACTTATCCGATCTCGCCTTTAAGAAGGACCTTAGTCAAAGCGACCATGGGCCCGATCCTGTATCTAAGGTCAATATGTACACCGAGATCGGCGGCATAAATGGTGCCACCCCGCTCAAGCTGAGTATGCCGGTGATGATAGCGCCAATGAGTTACGGTGCGCTCAGCCGTTCAACCAAGCAAGCCATAGGTATGGCCTCTAGTTTGTCTAGCATCGCCGAGAACACCGGTGAAGGCGGCATGAGCGATGCCCAACGCGATGCCGCCGCACAGCTCATCTTTCAGTGTCTAGGCGGGCGGCTGGGTTGGAATATCTATGATATGAAGCGCGCCAACGGGCTCGAGATCTATATCTCGCAAGGTGCAAAACCGGGCTTTGGTGGGCAGCTCATGGCCAAGAAAGTGACCAAAGAGCTTGCCGAGATACGCGGTATTCCGCCAGGCATCGACCTACGTTCGCCGTCACGACATCCAGATATTCTCGGTGCCGATGATCTAGTCATTAAGGTTGAAGAGTTTCGCGAAGCCACTAGCTACAAGCTTCCGGTAAGTGTAAAGCTTGGCGCCGGACGAGTGCGCGACGACATGAAGATAGCCGTGAAAGACGGCTTCGATTTTGTTGAGCTCGATGGTATGCAGGGCTCTACCGGCGCCGGCGGCGCGGAGGTCATGGAATACGTAGGGATACCCACCGTGGCCGCAATCATGGAGGCGCTTGATGCATTAGAAGAAATAGGCGTTCGCGACAAGATGCAAATCGTGCTCATGGGGGGTATTCGTGATGGTATCGATGCCGCCAAGGCGCTGTGTCTGGGATCCGATGCCGTTGGATACGGCACATCGACCATCATCGCCGGCGGTTGTATCGCCTGTATGCAGTGCCACGTCGGTCAGTGTGTGACCGGTATTGCCACCCAGGACCCCGAACATGAAAAGCGCTATCAACCCGCAATCGAAGCGCAAAACATTCATCGCTTCCTTGAAAGCGTGCGCTGGCAGATCGCGACGGTCACGCATGCCCTTGGTTACACGGACGTCAAGCAGCTTAATCGCGATGATCTAGTCGCACTAACCCCCGAGGCGGCGGCGATTACACGCTTGCCTTACGAGCCGGGTTATCGTGACCGTCACCTCGAACTCAAGGCCAAGGTGGGTTGACGTGGCAGTCTACGACATCAACCGCATCCTGGTACCGGACGCTCCGCCCGAGTACGAAGACCACACAGCCCAGACCAATTATGTGCCGGCGCCGTGTCAGGTGGCGTGTCCGGTGGGTACCGATGCACCGTCCTACCTCGCGTATATCTGGGAAGGAAAGTTTGAGCAAGCGTTCGAGGCCATCACATCCACCAATCCCTTCAGTTCCATCTGCGGGCGCGTGTGTGATGCCCCGTGCGAACCGGCGTGCCGGCGAACTGACAGCGACGGGCCGGTTCAGATTCGCAACCTTAAGCGCTTCATCATGGAAAAGGTGGGTCATCAATATGATCCGCCACCGATTCCGGTAAGCAAGAAACAAACGGTTGGTGTCGTCGGGGCTGGTCCGGCCGGCCTTACCGCCGCACACGATCTGTGTGTGGCGGGCTACGAAGTGCACGTGTACGAAATGACCGATCGTCTCGGCGGCTTGATGATTTGGGGCATTCCCGAGTTTCGTTGTCCGCCGGCCGTCATCCAAGAAGATATCGACCGCCTGACCAACCGTTGTCTCGGCCTGAAGACTCACCTGAACACCGCGCTCGGGGACGGCGTGACCCTCGACCAACTGAAAGAGCGCCACGATGCTGTGTTGCTGACAATCGGCGCTTGGTGGGGTAAACGCATGCAGATACCCGGCGAGAGCGATGACCGTGTGGTCGATGGTGTGAGCTTTCTACGCCGCATCAATGGCGGCGAGCGCCCGACACTACCGGCGACGGTGGTCGTCATCGGTGGCGGTGATGTGGCCATGGATGCCTGTCGTGTGGCCAAACGTCTGCCCGGTTGCAAACACGTGAAGGTCATTTACCGGCGCGGACCCGATGAAATCCCGGCCCGTTCCATCGAGCTCGCGGGTGCCATCAAAGAAGGTATCGAGTTCATCTACAACACGCAGCAGGTCGCGGTCGAACCAAGGGGCATGGAACTAAGCTTGCGTTGCGTAAAGACAGAGTTAGGGGAGCCCGATAGCGACGGCCGACGTCGGCCGGTCGAGGTCACGGGCAGCGAGCACGAGATTGTCTGCGGTATGGTGATCGCTGCCGTCGGGCAGAAATCAGAATCCGACGATCTTGATCAACGTGGAATGATGTTGCCCGATCGTGTACGCGCCGATTTCGATGGCATGCGTACGGATGATCCAAAAGTATTTGCGGCCGGCGATGGCGCGTTCGGTGGGTCTACCATTGTTATGGCCATGCACCATGGCCAACGAGCCGCCTATTACGTCAAGGCCTTTCTCGAGGGCCGCCAGAATCCTATGCCCTATCGCACCCCATATCGTACGCGCCACGTCCCGGTTGCGCAGGACCTAGAGTGGGAGAAACTGCCTTTGCATGAGCCCGAGTTTTTCGGTTTGGGCGAGAAGCCCATCGATTTTCCCGAGATCGAGTCGACCTACAGTTACGAAACCGCCCGCCGAGAGGCGGCGCGCTGTTATCGCTGCGACGCTGAAACTGGCTCGGCCGATTATTCGGTACAGCACCGCGAGGATATATTCTCGATGGCGCGCACCAATCCTATGGACCACGCCAAGCTCCAAGCGATGTTTCAACGTCGCTTACGCCCGCGACAGAATCCGTTTCCAGAAGGGCGCCCTGCGGTGTTGGATGATCTCACCTTTCTGCCCGCCAACTTATCGCGATTGGTGATCGATCCCTATCGTGAGGCTTGCCAAGTGAGCACAGATATCGCCGCTAAATATGAGCTTGCGCAACCATTTTTTGTTACCGGCTTCGATAATGCCCCGGCCGAGGTGCGCGAGGCGGTAGCGGCCGGCTTAAAGGCGAGTAATTGCGGCTCCGTCGGCGTGAAGGCGATGGGCGAATCGGTGCCGTGGTTTCAACTAGTGACCCCCACAGGGGCTGTGCCGAGCAAGGACGCGACAGCGCTGATATTTATGGGCGAGGCGTTTGAGTCGATAGAGATAGAGCGTTTATTCCCGGACCAACTTATTGGTTTGGCGGTGTCCTCGCTGGCGGCGCTTGAGCGTGTGATTCCCTATGCGCTGGAACAGAAGTTTGACATGTTGTTGCTCGACGGTACCGCCAATCTGGATGGCGAATGGCCTGAATTGGCTGGTGCGCCTGACTTGCGCATCCTACGTGATGCGATTGTTATTCTCCGGCGTCTCAAACAGGAAGAAGCAATCGATTTAGTATATTTCGGTGGCGTCCGCTCTGGCACGGATGCCGCCAAACTCATTGCCCTGGGTGCCAAGGCAGTGGTGTTTGGTGCGGCAGTGGGTCTGGCCGTGGGTGGTGAGATCGTTGATGGCAATACGTTGCGGTTTGTGTCGGACTACAGTGATCTTGATCGTAGCCAAGCCACTGTGAACATCATTAAGGCGAGTAGCGGTGAGGCGTCGATGATGGCCCGTTGCACGGGTAAAACCAAGTTACAAAACCTTGAGCCCGAGGACCTGCGTTCAATAACCTTGGCAACGGCGCAGGCGACCGGCATTCCCTTAGCTGGTCGGCACTAGTGGGAGCCCACGAGATCGGTTGCTCTTAAAATAAGAAACTGCCGAGAAACCTCGGTAACTGAATCCGAAGAACTAGGAAAATTAGAAAGAGGACGGAGATGAGCAAAGATCTGGCCCAGATTGCAAAAGAAAAAGGTATTAAGTATTTCCTGATTAGCTTTGTCGATTTGTTTGGCGTCACCCGTGCCAAGCTAGTGCCAGCGCGTGCGATCGGCGGCATGCAGAAAGATGGTGCTGGATTCGCTGGGTTTGCGGCTTGGCTCGATATGACGCCGGCCGACCCCGACATGTTTGCCATCCCCGATCCCGATAGCTTGCTGCAGTTGCCGTGGAGGCCAGAGGTTGGTTGGCTTGCCGCTGATCTGTGGATGAATGGCAAGGAGGTTGAGGCATCCCCGCGTATCGTACTCAAACGTCAAATAGAGCGCGCGCAGAAACTAGGCCATCGTATGAAAACCGGCGTCGAATGCGAATACTTTCTCGTTACGCCTGATGGCAAGGCCATCTCCGACGAGCGCGATGTCCAGGAGAAGCCTTGTTACGATCAAAGTGCGTTGATGCGGCGCTACGACGTGATCAGCGAGATTTGTGACTGCATGATTGAGTTCGGATGGGGCCCTTATCAGAACGATCACGAGGATGCCAACGGTCAGTTCGAAATGAACTGGGACTACGCAGATTGCCTAACGACGGCAGACCGCCATGTTTTCTTCAAGTATATGGTCAAGTCGATTGCTGAAAAGCACGGGTTGCGCGCTACCTTTATGCCCAAACCGTTTGCCAACCTCACCGGTAATGGTTGTCATGCCCACGTATCGCTGTGGGACGAGAGCGGTAGCAGAAATCTATTCCTGGACGAAAATGGTGAGCTAGGTCTTTCGAGTTTGGCTTATCATTTCCTCGGCGGTATCATCTATTCGGCCGACGCCTTGGCGGCCCTGTTCAATCCAAGCGTCAACAGTTACAAGCGTCTCAACGCTGTGGTAACGCTTTCCGGCGCAACCTGGTCGCCTAATGCTATTAGTTATTCAGGCAACAACCGCACCCATATGATACGCATACCCGAAGCCGGTCGCTTCGAGCTACGGTTGATGGACGGTGCCGTCAATCCTTATCTACTTCAAGCCGTCGTACTGATGGCCGGGCTCGATGGCGTTGCCAACAAACGTGATCCCGGTAAGCGTTTGGATATCAACATGTACACCGAGGGCCAGACGTTGCGCCGTGTCCGTAGACTGCCGCTCAACCTGCTCGACGCTATTCGTCTGTTCGACAAGAGCAAGGTGGTGCGGGCCGGCCTTGGCGACGAGTTCGTGAGTAGCTATGTCAAGCTCAAGCTCGACGATTGGCAGAGTTACACGAGATCTATCACTCAATGGGAACGCGATCATACGCTGGATTGTTAAAGAGTAGATATTAGGGAGGCAGAGATTTAGGTTCATGACAGCAAAAATAATTGATGGTAAAGCAATTGCGGCACAGATACGGGAGGAGGCCAAGAACGAAGTTGAAGCACTAAAAGATAGAGGCGTAACACCATGTCTTGCTGCCGTGTTGGTGGGGGACGTCGCCGCATCCAAGGTCTACGTAAAGAATAAGAGACAGGCGTGTGAAAAGGTTGGGATAACATCGGTGCTGCGCGCCCTGGCAGCGGACGTATCGGAGCCGGAGCTTCTTAAGCTTATCGATGAGCTCAACAATGATCCTGCCGTGCATGGCATTCTCGTGCAGCTGCCGCTTCCTAAACATATTGATGAGACAAAAGTAATCGAAGCCATAGATCCATCCAAGGACGTCGACGGGTTTCATCCGTTTAACGTTGGCCGGCTTGTCATCGGGTTAGACACTTTCCGATCCTGTACCCCGGCTGGTGTGCAGCAGCTATTGCTGCGCAGTGGTATTGAAGTTGCAGGTAAACATGTTGTGATCATCGGTAGAAGCAATATTGTCGGAAAACCACTGGCGAACATCGTTGTGCAGAAGCAGAAGGGTGCGAACGCAACCGTAACTATTTGTCATAGCCGGACCAAGAATTTAAACGAAATCTGTCGACAAGCAGACATATTAATTTCGGCGTTGGGGCAACCAGCGTTTGTTAAGCCTGACATGGTCAAGCCGGGGGCGGTAGTAATCGACGTGGGCATAAATCGAATCGACTGCCCGTCTTCCGATAAGGGCTACAAGTTGGTCGGCGATGTTGATTTCGAACCGGTGAGCAAGGTCGCGTCTGCGATTACGCCAGTACCAGGGGGCGTCGGCCCCATGACCGTAGCGATGTTGATGGTCAATACCGTAAAGGCGGCAAGGATGGCATTAGATAGGGCCTCCTAGGGGTTTACAAAATAGCGCATGACAGAAACCGCGTTTCACTACAGTAACCGGCGGGTGACCCATCGTATCGTGACCGGTGCGGTAATGGCGGTCATTGTGTTACTGGTCGCGCTTGTGTTTCCCGAGACACCTCTGCTTGTCCGCATATTGCTGCTGGTCGGCGTTGCTATCGTGTTGAGCCATGTTATTCGTTTTCAACGGTTACGCAGTGGCAGCGAACCTGCATTGACCTTGCGAAGCGAGGGATTGGATGTGCCAGCGTGGCGAGTGGGCATCGTGCCGTGGCCAGAGATCGCTGATGCCCACCTGGCAGCCCGTAATAGTATTCGGATTAGACTCAAACAGCCGCAGATATGGAAACAGAAGATGACACAGGCCGCTCGTATAGTCGGCATGCTAGACACAATCTTTGGTGCCGGCATGTTTACGATTGATGGCGGTATGCTGGAGCAGCAACCCCGTGCTGTGTTAGCAGAGATCAAAGCCCATCTCGAGAAACACACCTGAGATCAACGACTCCCGGAGTAGACATGGCTGATACGTTCGATGTAGTAGTTATCGGTGGCGGCGTGATGGGTGCCTCGGCCGTGTTCCACCTGAAAAAGCTCGGGGCAGAGCGAGTCGTGTTGCTCGAGCGCAAACAGATCTGCACCGGCGGTAGCGCCAAATCATGCGCCATCGTACGCACCCATTATTCGATCCCCAGCAATACCGCGCTCGCGATAAAAGGCCTAGAGATCTTTCGGCACTTCGCCGATGTCGTTGGCGACTCGAATGCAGACTGCGGGTTTGTAAACTCAGGTTACATTATCGTGGCGCCCGAGGGTGACAAGGCCGAAAAACTTGCTGCCAACCTCGATATGCAAGTCAAAGTAGGCGCGCATACGAGAGCCATTTCGCGACAAGAAGCGCAAGAACTCCACCCGCTTCTGAATCTCGACGATTGTTCGGTAATCGGCTATGAACCCGACTCCGGTTATGCCGATCCCTATCTTACGACCACTGGTTTCGTCAACGCTGCGAAGGGGCTTGGGGTTACAGTAAAAACGGGGTGCACAGTAACAGGGTTACTACGGGAGGGCGACACGGTTACGGGGGTTTACACAAACCAGGGTGATATTTCCGCTGGCGCGGTTCTAGGTCTCATTGGTCCTTGGTCGGGAGAGCTCGCAGGTTGGGCCGGTACCAGCTTGCCGCTCGAAGTGTCGCGCCACATTGTTTTGACGTTCAAGACGGTAGAGTCGTATGCGAGATCATTGCCCATTGTCAAAGACCTTACAACGGAGAACAAAATGTATTTCCGGCCAGCAACGGGAGGCGTTGTACTCGTTGGAACCGGGGATCACGGCGATCCGCTAGATGAGCCTGACAAGATCGATGACAGTGTAAGCTTAAGTTTTGTTGAGCACCAAGGTGGGCAGATCGCGCACCGGATGCCTAGTTTCGCCGATGGCGAGCTTGTGGACTCGTGGACCGGTCCTTACGACATTACGCCGGACTGGAATCCAGTGCTTGGACCGGTGCCGGGTCTCAGGGGACTCTACGTCGGCTATGGTTTCTCCGGTCATGGTTTCAAGTTAGCACCGGCAATCGGTCGTGTCTTGGCGCAGTCGATTCTGGGTCAAACTCCCGATATCAGTATAGAGCCTTACAGCCTTGATCGTTTTGAGAAAGGCAATTTACTTACGGGCAGCTATGGTATCGGCTCTATATCTTGACAAAGCGGTCGATCGCAGCGGTACAGCATTGGTACTTATCTTGCCAAAAGCACGTGTAGGATAAAAAGCAAAACCATTGTCTCATATTGTAATAGCGAGAATAGAAGCTATCATCCATCCTTCGTTTCTCCGTTTGGTCAACTGATTTGTAAAGCACGGATCCAATCTATGCCATTTGGATTACTCAAGTACGGGCTCAGCAAAACCTATCCGGCAAAGCATCATTTCACGCCGCGCAAGGATCTTAAGAAACACTACGATGTCGTGATCATCGGTGGTGGTGGTCACGGCGCGGCTATTGCTTATTACCTTGCCAAGTATCACGGCATTACCGATATCGCCATTCTCGAGAAAGGCTATTTAGGTGGTGGCAACACTGGGCGTAACACCGCTGTCCTACGTGCCAACTATTTGACTGAAGAAGGGGTCACTTTCTATCGCGAGTCACTCAAGCTTTATCGCGATCTCAGCAACGAATTCGACTACAACATCATGTGGGAGAATCGCGGCCAGCTCACCTTGGCGACGACCGATGCCGCCATCCGTAGCTTTCGCTGGCGCGCTGAGGTCAACAAACACCTCGGCGTGCGGTCTGAGCTAATTGGGCGCGAAGAAATCCGAGAGCTTGTGCCTTTATTGAATCTCGGTGATGGCGGGCGTTATCCGATCCTCGCCGGTCTCTGGCATGCAGATGGAGCTATTGCCCGGCACGACGCGGTGGCTTGGGGTTTCGCCAAAGGCGCGTGTGAGCGTGGGGTGGAGTTGCACCAACTTACCGAAGTAACCGGACTTGACGTCGAGCACCACCGCATCAAGGCGGTTCAAACCAATCGCGGTACGGTCCAATGCGGCTGCGCCGTGCAGGCGGTGGCAGGTACGAGTTCGTTGCTGGCGGCGATGGCCGGATTCAAGCTGCCGATACACACCTATCCCCTGCAGGCGATGGTGACGCAACCGTACAAGCCAATCCTCGACCCGTWGGTGAGTGCGCCACATGTGCATGTGTATATTCAGCAGACCTCACGCGGGGAGTTTGTTATCGGCGGCGGTTCCGATCCCTATCCACTTTACAGTACCCGCTCGACTTTGGAGATGAAGGAATCATTATCCTCGGCCATCCAAGAGTTGTTTCCATTCATCGGTCAGATGCGCTTATTGCGTCAATGGGCGGGCATTACTGACATGACGCCGGATTACAGCCCGATCATGGGATTGAGTCCGGTGGAGAATTACTATCTCGACGCCGGTTGGGGTACGTGGGGTTTCAAAGCGACCCCCATCTCCGGTAAGACCATGGCGGAGCTCATTGCGACGGGCAGAGTGCCGGACTTGATAAAGCCTTTTGGTGTTGATCGGTTCCTACGTTTCGAACAAATCAACGAGGCCGGCGCTACTGCTGCCAGCCACTAACAATGTAAGGCAGCGGAGTTGTGAAATGAAGATCATGCCCTGTCCGTTGAACGGACCGCGCAACATCTCAGAGTTTGCCTACGGCGGTGAAGTTGAGCTTATGCCCGACCCAAACACCAGCAGCTCTGAGGAGTGGGCCGAGTACGTATTCTTTAGTGACAATCCGGCTGGTGTAGTGCGGGAATGGTGGTGTCACTCGGCGACCTCCTATTGGTTTATCGCCGAGCGCAATACGGTAACCGACGAGATCGTACGGACCTATCCGCCGAGCGAACTATTCAAAGAGCGGGTAGAGTTTAAGAAGGAGTCTGAATAGGTGTCAGGTGTAAACCGCTTACCAGCACCTGCCGGTTTACTGGTCGATCATGATCAGCCGATCAGCTTTGAGTTCGAAGACAAACGCTATGAAGGGCTGGCCGGTGATTGTATTGCCAGCGCCTTAGCCGCCAACGATCAATGGTTGATCTCGCGCTCGTTCAAATACCATCGTCCCCGCGGTGTGCTCACTATGGCCGGTCAGGACGCCAATGTATTGGTGCAACTACCTAAGGATCCCAATGTGCTGGCGGATCGCTACCCAATCACCGAAGGTCTGCGCGTGCATGGCCAAAACTACAAAGGCAGCTTAGAGAAAGACCGTGAGGCATGGATCGGCATGTTCTCGAAGTTCTTGCCGGTCGGTTTCTATTACAAGGCCTTCTACAAACCTAAGGGGGCGTGGGAGAAATGGGCGCCCCTGATTCGCAGAAAGGCCGGGCTGGGCGTAGTCGATCCAACGGTTGACCCTGGCTATTACGACAAGCAGTACAAGTTCTACGATGTGGTGGTGATTGGCGGGGGACCGGCCGGCATGCAAGCGGCGATCACCGCCGCCCAGGCCGGGGCCGAAGTGCTACTGGTCGATGAGAATCCGGTGCTGGGTAGTTCGCTGACTTACGCACGTTTCGATGTTGATGAACCTAATAGCGAGGTAGCACGCCAGAGGCTCTTAGCCGCGATAGAGGCCAGTGAACATATCGAGGTCATGACCGACGCCACGTGCAACGGTTGGTTTACTGAGAACTGGTTAGCGGTGATTCGCGGCAAACGTCTATATAAGGTGCGTGCACGTGAGGTGGTGTTGGCAGCGGGTGCCATGGAGCAGCCGGCGATCTTCGGTAACAACGATTTGCCCGGTATCATGTTGGGTTCTGCTGCCCAGCGACTCATACGACTCTACGGCGTCAGACCCGGTCGACGCGCGGTGGTACTCACCGGTAACGATGATGGGTACGGTGTCGCGCTTGACCTGGCGGCGGTCGGTATCGACGTTGCTGCTATTGTCGATATGCGATCACAGTCACGATCGACAGCGCTAGTGAGTGCCGTGCGTGAGCGCGGGATCAAGGTAATCTTGGGCCACACCGTCTACGAGGCGATTGGTAGTGACCGACACATTAAGGCGGTGATGGTGTCCCGCATTATCAGGCGAGGGCAATGCGAAAATACCGGTGATGTAATCGATTGTGATTTGCTCTGCGTATCCATCGGCTACACACCGACCTACCAGCTCGCATTACACGCCGGTGCCAAGCTCCACTACGACGATGACAGCGCCATGCTCTCGATTAGCGATGTGCCAGAACACATGCGACTGGCCGGCTCAGTGAATAGCGTCTACGATCTCGACGCCGTGTTGGCAGATGGTCGTCGCGCCGGTTGGTTGGCCGCAGATGCGCTTGGCCTCAAATGGGAGAAAGAGCCGCCGGCACCCGAGGATACCGGGGCGGCCGGGCGTAACTTCGCGTGGCCGATCTTTCCTCATCCCAACGGCAAAGACTTCGTCGACTACGACGAGGACTTGCAGGTAGCCGATATCATCAACGCTACCCGCGATGGTTACGAGGACCTGCAACTGGTAAAACGCTACTCGACGGTGGGTATGGGACCATCGCAGGGGCGTAATTCGGCGCTCGCTACTGCACGCCTTGTCGCCGATGCGATGGGGCGTACGGTGGCCGAGACCGGGGTGACCACGGCGCGCCCGCCGTTTGCTCCAGAGCGCATCGCCCATTGCGCGGGACGAAGCTTTTACCCAGAGCGTCACAGCAGTATGCATCATCGACATTTGGAGGCGGGCGCGCAGATGTTACTGGCTGGCGTTTGGCTGCGGCCCGCCTATTACGGTCCCAAAGGTGAACGTGACCGCTGCATGAGCGAGGAATCGCTTAACGTACGAAACAACGTAGGCCTGATCGACATCTCAACCCTGGGCGGTATCGAAGTGCGCGGCCCCGACGCCGGCGAATTCCTGAACCGTATCTACACCTTCGCCTATGTAAAACAGCAGGTAGGCCGATCGCGCTATGTGGCAATGACCAACGAGCAAGGTGTGGTCATCGATGACGGTGTTGCCTGTCGCTTTCACGAACACCTCTACTATGTGACCGCGACTACCGGTGGTGTTGATCGTGTCTATCAGAGCATGTTGCGTTGGAATGCGCAGTGGCGACTAAATGTAGATATCGGTCATGTGACGAACGCTTGGTGCGGTGTCAATATCGCCGGCCCGCGATCACGCGATGTGTTGGCCAAACTATGTACGGACGTGGATTTGTCGGCGGAGGGGTTTCCTTACATGGGGGTACGCGAGGGCCGAGTGGCGGGTATTCCCGCACGACTGCTGCGCGTGGGATTCGTCGGCGAGCTTGGTTACGAGGTGCATGTGCCACAGCACTGCGGCGAGGCCTTATGGGATACGATGATGGAGGCTGGACAAGCTGAGGGCATTAGGCCGTGTGGCATTGAGACCCAGCGGTTGTTGCGGCTCGAGAAGGGCCACGTCATCGTCGGCCAAGACACCGACGCCATGTCGCATCCGGGAGAAGTGCACCTAGCTTGGGCGATTGCCCGCAAAAAGCCGTTCTTTGTGGGTGGCCGCTCGATCCAAGAGATCGAAAGCCGGCCGTTGCGCCGCAAACTTGCAGGGTTCGTGGTTAACGACTTGGATGCACCCATACCCCAAGAGAGTCATTTGGTGTTACGCGACACCGCCATGACCGGGCGCGTGACCTCTTGTTATTTTTCGCCGACCATCGGCAAACCCATTGGTCTCGCCTTTATGGCCCCGGACCAGGCCGTGCCGGGTCAAGCGGTCACCATTAAATCGACCGGCGGTGTGTTGGTGAGTGCCGAGATCGTCGAACTGCCGTTTTACGATCCGGAAAACAAACGTCAGAAAATGTAACCCTATGGCCACTACCCAACCGGCACAACACCTACGTCGCAGCATGATCTATCGCGTTTTGACCGAAGCTGGCGCTGAGTTCGAGGTGTTGGCAGATACGGCGGTGGCCATGCGTTATGCCGACGGTGGCGATGAAGTGGTGTTAGCGCGGCACATGGGCCTGGCCGATTTATCACCGTTGTCGCGAACCGGCTTCAAGGGTGGGGACACCCCCGATTGGCTCGTGACGCAGCACGTGGCGATCCCCGATGGACCCGGCCAAGCCCGCCGTCAAAGTGACGGCGCATTAGTGTTGCGTCTATCGGCAGACGACCATGTGATCGTTAGTGACTTACACGCGCGCTCAGAGCTACCGGCAAGACTGGAGGCGAGCTGGCAGCTTAGTGCCGGGCGTATGTGTTATCACATGCCGCGCGCCGAAAGCTATTGTTGGTTCGTGATCACCGGCGAATGCGCAACTGAGATGTTGGCCAAGGTATGCGGTGTCGACCTGCGGGTCGACAAATTCGATGAGGGTCGCATTGCCCAGACCTCGCTTGCGCGCATCAACGCCGTGATCGTACGCAATGATTTGGGCACCACGCCCGCTTTCTACGTGCTGGCAGACAGCGCCTCGGCGGATTATCTGTGGCCTTGTTTGGTCGATGCCATGCAAGAGTTCGAAGGGGGTATCGTCGGGCTTGCCGCGCTCCGAGCGCTTGTCTAACGGGCCAGCGGGGGCAGCCCACAAAGGCACACGGACACCCGGGTTGCACCAAACAGCGGGCCTACCTTATGCTACCTAGTCTGGATTCGCTGATCCCCCCACGTTTGTGGTAGGTGATCTGGGACGGATCTATAAAACCGTACCCGAAATAGGGGCGAAGTACCATAACCGATGTTTTAGGAGGATATTATGATTAAGCATTTGTTTACTGCTGCCATCACGGCAATTGTTGCGCTCGGACTGGTATCTACGGCGTACGCAGGCAATGAACGCTTTATGAAAGTCATGAAGCGCGGCAAGGTCGTGGTGGGCGTAAAGGCCGACTACAAGCCGTGGGGTTTTCGCGATACTTCAGGGAAGATCGTGGGCATGGAGGCCGATATGGCCCAGGATGTTGCCGATACGTTGGGCGTCAAGCTCGAGCTCGTAGCGGTGCAGTCGTCTAACCGCATGCAGTTTCTGCAGCAGGGCAAGATCGATCTCATGATCGCGACCATGTCCGATCGCACCGATCGGCGCAAGGTGGTTGGCATCGTCGAGCCCAACTATTACACCTCCGGTACCAACGTCCTCGCCAAAAAAAGTGCGGGCCTGGCGAAATGGACCCAACTCAAGGGCAAACCGGTATGCGGTAAACAGGGTGCGTTTTATAACAAACAGGTCTCTAAGAAATATGGCGCCAAGATCGTCGCCTTTGTCGGTAATGCCGAAGCCAAACAGGCGTTGAAGGATGGCCGCTGCGTGGCGTGGGTGTACGATGATTCGTCGATCATGGCCGACCTGGCGTCCGGCGACTATAACGACTATGAGATGCCGCTGATGACCGAGGACGACAATCCATGGGGGTTGGCGGTCCCGCGCGAAGAACTGGACAACATCTGGGGTCGGTTCATGTCTGGGATGATTTATCATTGGCACACCAGTGGGCGCCTCATCGAGCTGGAGAAGAAATGGGGTATCCAGGCCACTGCCTATGTCACGATGATGAAGGCGAAGCTCGAGATAGACCGAAAACACCTGAAATAACAGCTGTAGCATGATGCGCGGCGCGTTCCGCGCGCCGCGCATTCTCTTTATCCGCAAGACCAATCCGCGTCACCTGATCGGGAGGCCGCTGCGTGGAAGCATTTTATGAATGGTTCCGTTGGCTGTATGATGATACCGGGATCAATCTTGTCATTTTTTACGAACAGTACGAACGTGAGCGTTTCGTTGATGGCTTTCTAAATACGCTCTACCTTTCTGTTATTTGTGTGTTTTTTAGTGTCGTCATCGGCGTCGTCGGTGCCTGGCTTCAAGGCTCGAAGCTAAAAATCACCCGCAACATCGTCCAGGGCTACATTCAGTTCTTCCGCAATACTCCGCCACTGGTCCAGCTTCTATTTTTTTACTTTGCCCTCGGTACCGGTTTAGAGCGCTGGGGTCTTATGCCGGTCTACGACGCCGGTGGTTGGAATGAGCCTATGATCGGAAACTTCGGATGGGCGGTGGTTTCTTTGTCTTTTTTCGCTGGCGCGTTTAACGTCGAGATCTTCCGCGCTGGCATCGAGGCGGTGCCGACCACTACCAAGGAAGCGGCCGAGTCCCTCGGCTACACACGCTTGAAATCCTACATCTACATCGTCTTCCCGCTCGCATTTCGGGTCTGCCTGCCGGCACTCAACAATAACCTCGTGAATCTGGTGAAGACGACGACACTGGCCTATGTTATCGCTGTGCCCGAAATGATGTACACAGTGAATCAGATTTGGTCGGACAACGTCAATGTGCCGGAGATGATGACAGTGTTGTTCTTTGTTTACGTGGCCCTGGTCGGTGTTTTGGTCATCGCCATGGGTCGCTGGGAGAGACACATGAAGATCCCGGGCTATGGGCAATGAAGACTTTTGTTAACAAGCGTCCGCCAATACCTGGTATCGCCACCGCGAGTACCACTGATCTGCCGGTGTTGTTACCCACGGCCGGGTGGCTTGCGCAACGCGCACAGCGCGATCGCCTCGAGGGTACCTGGCGGCTGGAGCTGAAACTGTGGCATGGGGTGTTGCTGGTCATTCTGTTCCTATTATTCGCCGGTATCGCTGAGGCGCAGTCACAAGCAGAACCCGATAAGGGCCCACTGGCCACGCTGTTTCGTTGGATACCGGTATTGCTCTGGAAGAACGGCAATGGTTTTGTGCTCAACCTTACTATTAGTTTTTTTGCGATGGCGATTGGCACAGTGGCCGGTATGGCCCTGGGGCTTGCCCAGGTTTCGTTGTTGGCGCCGGTGCGCGCTGGATCCTGGTTCACGACCCAGTTCTTCCGCAATTCCCCATGGCTGGTGTTGTTGTTCTGCATTATGTTGCTGTTCCCGTTTGAGATCGAATTAGGTAGTACGGTGTTCAAGATTCCCGACTGGACAAAGGCTACCATTGGTTTTTCCTTACCAGTGATGGCGAATCTTTCCGAAGTCGTGCGCGGCGCCGTGCAGTCTATCCCCACTGGTCAGTGGGAGTCGGCCGAGTCGCTGGCGTTCACGCGGCGACAGACAATGTGGATGATCATCCTGCCACAGTGCTTTAAGCGCATGATTCCACCGTGGATGAACTGGTACGCGATCCTCACTATGGCGACACCGCTTTGTTCCATCATGGGCGTAGAGGAATCGGTGAGGCTCGCGCAAGATGCGATGACGGCCGAGGATAGCCGTACCGAGTTGTTGGGACCGTTTTATGTGTTTTTGTTGATCATATTTTTTATCTATTGTTATCCGATCGCGCGTTTGACGATTGCGTTAGAGAAAAAATACACGGTCAATATTTGATGTTGGTGATTAGTCTTACTAGTCCCTAAACAGGAGCGAGTGCCATGAACCAGCAGTCAATTGCCACTGCAGCCAACGCAGTCGCTTGGACTGAAGACCAGCCCATGGTGAGTCTCAAAGACGTGCACAAGTCGTTCGGCGAGCTCAAGGTGCTAACCGGAATTTCTTTCGACGTCATGAAGAAAGAGGTCATCTGCATCATCGGTCCCTCGGGTTCAGGAAAGTCGACCCTGACTCGATGCATCAATGCGCTCAATCCCATCGACAAGGGGTCAATCAAGGTGGAGGGTCGGGAGGTCAACGATTCTAAACTGGATAAGTTGGAGCTGCGCAAGAAGGTTGGCATGGTGTTCCAGCAGTACAACCTGTTTCCACACAAGACGGCGCTCGAGAACATCATGATGGCACCGATACACGTACTCAAACAGGACAAGGCAGCCGYCGAGGAACGCGCCATCAAGYTAATAAAAAAGGTACGACTGGAAGGMAAGGAGAATASCTAYCCSGGAGAACTGTCCGGTGGGCAGCAGCAACGCGTTGCTATCGCCCGTTCGCTGGCSATGAATCCRGATRTCATGTTGTTCGAYGARRTCACSKCAGCGCTCGATCCAGAGACGGTCAAAGAGGTGCTGTTTACWATCCAGGAACTCGCCGARGAYGGYATGACTTGTATGCTGGTGACCCACGARATGGGGTTTGCYCGTGAGCTCGCCRACCATATYTATTTYACYGACCGTGGTGTCATCGTCGAACATGGCCCACCGGCYACGTTCTTTAARGAGGCCAAAGATCCRCGCACSMRAGAGTTCCTCAGCCAGATCCTCTGATCCGGGTTGRCRTGAAGAAGRYGCTGGACCGACTGTTAGAAAATAACCGACGCTGGGCGGCGGATTTAGTAACTGCCGATGAGACATTCTTCAAGCGGTTGTCGACCCAACAATCACGATTGGATTTATGACATCGAATGATGGATGCCTGGGCGACCTCAATGTGACCATATCCTCGTCCACACAGGCCAAAAACGCTAGCTAGTGTCCGCGTCATTCGCTTTTCTCTGCGAGTGCAACCATCTGTTATCCGATTGGTAGTTGCGCGTAGTCTTGACATGGACTAGGTTTTGTACAGGCCAACCACCTAAGGTCAGTAATGTGATAAACGAGTCTCCGCAAGTGGACACGAAGGACATCGCCGGTGGCCAGCGAATACCGTTTGAATTCTCCGGCAAGGCCGGCGAGTACTTTAAGATCTGGATTGTCAATATATTGCTGACGATTCTTACGCTAGGAATCTATTCGGCATGGGCCAAGGTGCGCCGCAAGCGATATTTTTACGGTAATACTCACCTAAAGGACAGTACGTTTGAGTATCACGCCCAACCATTACAGATCTTGAAGGGACGACTCATTGCTTTTGGCGCCCTCGTTGTCTATGCAGCGGTGGAGGCTATGCTCCCGCTAGCCGCCGCGGTGCTAGCCATATTGTTTGTATTTGCAGTGCCGTGGTTGGTAATAAAGGCGCATGCCTTTAACGCGAGAAATTCGTCTTACCGCAATCTCAGGCTTAACTTTAAGGGCGATTACGCGAGGGCGTTGGCGGTATACATAGGCCTGCCCATATTAAGTGTGATTACGCTTGGGCTTGCCTATCCCGCTTACATGTATCACCGCGCCAAGTTTGTGGTCGTGAACAGCGCCTATGGCACGGCGTCGTTCTCATTCTCGGCCACGGCGGGCGCTTTTTATCTCATCGCATTAAAAGCCATCCTTATGGTCATCGCAGCTGGCGTAGTTCTTACTGGGCTCATACAAGTTTTCGGAATCCTGCCGCCGATGGCCAGCCAGTTGGGGATGGGAGGATTCGCGATATGGCAATTCATCGTCATTCTCGGGGGCATTCTTGCGTTTTCCGCCATCAGGGCGTACCTGGATACCACGGTGACCAACCTGGTCTGGAGCAATGTCAGTGCCAGCGGCAATCAATTCCAGAGCACGTTGCGCAGCCGTTATATGCTCTGGCTTTACCTGAGCAACGCAGTAGCAATCGTTCTGTCTTTGGGGTTGTTGATTCCGTGGGTGCAGATTCGCACCATGCGTTATCGCTTGGAGAATCTCAAGTTGTTAGCGAAAGATGATCTCGATGGTTTCGTCGCTCGTGAGCAAGAGAAGGTTGACTCGGGCGGAGAGGAGGCCAGTGAGTTCTTTGATCTAGATATCGGTATATGAAGGTTCTGAAAGCCGACTTCTACGATGGAACCACCTCGGCGAGGCAGGAGGTGGAAATTCAATTCGAACCCCCCGGCCAACTTCGGATCAGCGGTCTGGAACGAGAACTAATATTCCCCCTGTCGCAATTGCGAATTTCACCCCGCATTGGCAATACGCCACGCAGCATCTATCTACCCAGCGGTGCGAAATGTGAGGTGCCCGATAACGATACTATCGACAGCATATTGGAGCGTTACGGCCGGAGTAGTTGGCAGAGTTTTTTACACAAACTCGAGAGTAGGTTGGTTTATGTCCTGCTGGCGCTGATTATCACCGTTGTCAGCGTTTGGAGTCTGGTGCAATACGGTGTGCCCGCCTTGGCTGAACGTGTGGCCCGCTCATTGCCCACTTCAGTCGATGAGGCGCTGGGTCGCGAAGCATTGTCGGTGCTCGACCAGCATTTTTTTTCGCCATCGGCACTCGATGCCGACAGGCAACGTGAGCTGCGGACACTACTAGCCGGCATCACACAGCGTATCGAAGATACGCACACGTACCGATTGGAGTTTCGCAGCGGCGTCGGTGCCAACGCTTTCGCACTACCATCTGGGCTTGTCGTGGTCACAGATGGATTAGTACAACTTGCCGAAAACGACAACGAAATACTCGCGGTACTGGCTCACGAGGTCGGTCATGTTGTGCATCGCCACCAACTCCGTCGACTGCTGCAAGATTCTGCSACAGTACTGATCATCGCCAGTATAGTCGGTGACGTGACATCGCTGGCCTCGCTCTCCGCTGCATTACCGACGCTTATCATAGAGGCCAAGTATTCTCGAGACTTCGAGAGMGAGGCTGACCAGTTCGCATTGCGATACCTACGCGACAACAAYATTCGTCTGCATCACTTTGCCGATATCTTGTTACGCATGGAGAAACAAAGGCCATCCTCGGGTCTGGGCGGTGGTTACCTTGCTTCTCATCCCGCTACAAAAGAGCGCGCAAAGTTGTTCCAGGAYRACGRYTRACACRAMCTNTTYTCNTAAGYMGGATACKRTTCGATGRTATACTGNCRTYYRSGYTMRGSRTMMGMRKRMKRRSRATGGCGTAATCGTAGAACTTGGGTGATCGAGAAATCAAACAAACACGTTGATGCTGGGCGACCTCGGGTGGGTTTATTCGTAACCTGTCTGGTCGATCTGTTTCGCCCTAATGTTGGTTTTGCTGCCGTAAAGTTACTGCGGGCAGCCGGTTGCGATGTCGAAGTACCACGGGCGCAAACGTGTTGTGGTCAACCGGCCTACAACAGCGGTGACCTAAAAAATACTCGCGAGATTGCTAAGCAGGTAATTGCTGCCTTCGAGGAGTTCGACTATGTGGTAGCGCCATCAGGGTCGTGCGCAGGCATGCTGAAATTGCACTATCCTAAGTTGTTCGCAAGTGATGCGGGATGGCAGCAGCGCGCTCAGGCGCTAGCCGCACGTTGTCATGAACTCGTGAGTTTCATCACCGATGTTTGCGGCACGGATAGGGTCGATGCAAGCTTCGATCACAGTGTTACTTATCATGATTCGTGCTCTGGATTGCGCGAACTCGCCATTCATGCACAACCACGCCAACTATTGGCAAGCGTTCGCAACTTACGGTTGTCCGAGATGCAAGATGCTGATGTGTGCTGCGGCTTTGGTGGTACTTTTTGCATCAAATATCCGGAGATCTCGGCGCGTATGGTTTCGGATAAGATGGCAAACACTGAAGCGAGTGGCGCCGCCAATGTCCTTGGTGGCGACCTCGGTTGTCTACTAAATATTGCCGGCGGTCTCAAACGCCATGGTAGCAAAATCAAGGTCTACCACGTTGCCGAGGTGTTGGCGGACTTGGCGGATGTACGAGCTATCGGCGAAGGTGAGGACCCCAAATGAAGGTGACCTCACAAGCGTTCGCGACTCGCGCCGTGGCAGCACTGAAAAATGCCGACCTTCAACGTGCCATGGCGAAGGCAAAGGGGGGTTTCATAGACAAGCGCCGCGTCGCGATAGAGGCGCTGCCTGAGTTCGAACAACTACGATCGGTTGCGCGCGAGATTAAAGAGCACACGCTGTCGCACCTGGACTTTTATCTGGAGCGATTCGAGTCTCGGGTTATAGCCAGCGGTGGCCACGTGCATTGGGCGCGCACAGCCGCAGAGGCTTGCGAAATCGTCGTCGATATATGCCGACGCGTCGGCGCCCGGTCCGTCACCAAGGGAAAATCAATGGTGGGCGAAGAGATCGCCATAAACCCGGCGCTCGAAAACGCGGGGTTAGAGGTAATCGAAACTGACTTGGGTGAGTACATTATTCAGCTAGCAAAGGAGCCGCCTAGCCATATCATTGCTCCCGCCGTGCATAAGACGCGCGAGCAGGTTAGCGATCTTTTTCAAAAACACCACAGCCGCTATGGCTATAACCAGCGAGTGACCGAAATTCCGGATATTGTCAACGAGGCGAGGCAGGTACTTCGGGATGCGTTCTTAAGCGCCGACGTCGGCATTACCGGTGCCAATTTTCTTGTTGCCGAAACCGGCTCCACCATCATTGTTACTAACGAGGGCAATGGCGACCTGACCAACACGCTTCCGGGTGTGCATATCGTCACCGCCAGCATCGAGAAGGTGGTGCCAACCCTTGAGGACGTCACGGCAATATTGCGTTTGTTAGCAAGAAGCGCGACCGGCCAGGAGATGTCAACCTATACCACCTTTTCGACCGGTCCGAGACGTAGCGCGGACCTCGATGGACCGAAAGAGTTTCACGTGTTACTGGTAGACAACGGCCGTTCACAAATGCTCGGTAACGAATTTCGCGAGATGCTACGTTGCATACGTTGCGGTGCCTGCCTGAACCATTGTCCGGTTTATAGTTCTGTCGGTGGCCATGCTTACGGTTGGGTGTATTCGGGCCCTATGGGTGCAGTGTTGACGCCGCTGATGGTTGGGCTGGAGAAGGCAAACCATTTACCAAATGCTTGTACCCTAAACGGGCGCTGCGAGCAGGTGTGCCCGATGAGCATCCCTCTACCGAAAATGTTGCGCCAGTTGCGAATCCGTGAGTTCGAGCAACGGCTGACACCAGCGCGCATGCGATGGGGGCTTTCGATCTGGGCGTACCTCGCGAGACGGCCGCATTTATATCAGCCGGTCATGAGTATTGTCGTTCGTTTGCTCGAGATCTTGGGGCGTAAGCGTGGACGATTCCGATACTTACCGTTTGCACACGGCTGGACCAAAGTCCGCGATATGCCGGCACCCCAAGGGCAGACATTTCAGCAGGCCTGGAGGCGATCCGGCGACGGGAGTAGGTTATGAATAACAGTGCACGCGACCAAATTCTGTCAGACATCCGTCAGGCGCTGAATCGGACGACGTCGTTGGACAAATCCGTTAGCGCGACATTGGAGACGCGACTAGCGGCGCATAGCATTCATGTTCAGCCCGTGGTGGAGGCGGATCTTGTTAGTCGATTTATCACCAAGGCAAAGGCGGTAGCGTCGACGGTGGCGACCGTGCCGTCTTTGGCACAAGTTCCGGAAGCCGTCACTCAATATCTGACGACCAGTTCGCAGAAGTTAGAAGTTGTGATGGCGCCAGATCCGCTACTTGATGGCATCGACTGGCCGGCATCCATGAAGATAGAACGGCGGCAAGCAAGGCGGCAAGACGTCGTATCTATCACTGGGGTATTTGCAGCAATCGCAGAGACTGGCACTCTCGTGTTGTTGTCGGGCGCTCACAGTCCGACGACGCTGAATTTTCTGCCCGATGTTCACATCGTCATTGTGCGGCGTCAGCAGATCGTGACGCATATTGAAGATGTGTGGCGGCGAATGCGATCCGAGTTGGAGGATATGCCGCGCACGGTCAACCTAATCACTGGCCCCTCGCGTACAGCAGATATCGAACAAACGATACAGTTGGGGGCTCACGGACCCCGTAGCCTGCAGGTGATTGTCGTCGAGCATTAACTGCTCAACGCAGGCGCGGTACAGGGGTGAAGCGGGCTAAGATGAAGGTCCGGGGGACCTTCATCCCGCTGAACGGGCTTGCCACGGACGGCAAGCCCCGGGCTTTCTAGCGAACCGGGAATGGGGAGCGTAGAAAGTACCGTCTGCGGAGCTGAGGACGCAAAGGCGCTAAGGCGCAAAGAATGTCTAAGCCGAAAACCTTTTGCACGCGTAGATTTCAGTTTGTTCGCATCTGAGTCTTTGGGTTGAAAGTACTACGCAACCAAATGCGTAAGCACCCTGCGGAAACTGGAAGGAATGAACATTGTTCAGGAGATCACCGGGCGGCACCGCAATCGCCGCTTCGCTTATGATGGCTATATACAGATCCTGAGCGAGGGAACCGAGCCGTTGTGAGTCTCGTCGGATCCATTGAGAAATAAAAGAGGATTGTTTTGACGCCATCCACCGGACAAAAGGAAGCCTTCTCCCGAGTCGTTATTGATGCGTAACTCGAGGACGTAGGTTGGGACCTCGAAGACGGACAAAGCGTCGGATATAAATACCCACTTCCTGATGGGATTCGCGCGGGCTACGTGCTCTGCGATCGCTACGGCCGGGCGATGGCGGTGGTCGAAGCCAAGCGTGCTGCAGTCAATCGAAGAGGCTGTGTATAACTATTGACACATAGCAATAAATGTCGATACTTATACACATGCACCATGAGCCGACAAAGACAGAAGAGGTTCTGAAACTAGCCCGGCAAATGGGTGTGCTGCAGGTCCGCGATCTGACTTCGCGCGGTATCCACCCGGAATACCTGCGCCGGCTTTGCCAAAAAGGGCTGCTCACCCGCACCGGGCGCGGCCTCTACGTCGCGGCCGACGCCGAGATCTCAGTCCACCACGGCCTGGCACAGGCCTGCAAGCGGGTGCCGCATGGCGCGATCTGCCTGCTGTCGGCGCTCCAGTTCCATGAGCTCGGGACCCAAAGCCCGTTCGAGGTGTGGATGGCGCTGGATCGCAAGGCCGCGCGTCCGCGCATTGACTACCCGCCGCTGCGTATCGTCCGGTTTTCCGGCAAGGCGCTGACAGAAGGCATCGAAGAACACACGATCGAGAGTGTTCGAGTGCGGGTCTACAACCCAGCAAAGACGGTGGCCGACTGCTTTAAGTACCGCAACAAGATTGGGCTCGATGTCGCGCTGGAGGCGCTGCGGGATTGCCGCGAGCAGAAGAAATGCAGCAACGACGATCTCTGGCGTTACGCGAAGATCTGCCGCGTGGCGAATGTCATGAGGCCATATCTGGAGGCAACGGCATGAGCCGGTCCCGGCCGGCCAACCTCGCGGCGTCCATACGCCAGCGGCTGCTGAATTTGAGCGTGAGCCGCGCCGAAGACCCGAACCTCACGCTGACGCGCTTCGCGCTGGAGCGGCTGTTGTACCGGCTGGCGCGTTCCGAATACGCGGGGCAATTCATCCTCAAGGGCGCCATGTTGTTCGCGGTATGGATGGAATCGGCGCATCGGCCGACGCGCGATCTGGACTTGCTCGGTTTTGGCGAGRAGACAGGTGCGCTCGGTATCGAACAGACCCAACTCTTTGGCCCAGAAGTGGGAGTACTCGGAATTGTGCTGAATCTGCTGTTCTTTACGGTTTTTTGGCGCAGATATGCGACTCAGGCCACGAAAAAATCGCCTTAATATCGTTGACTTACGCTATTCCGGCGATATACTGCGGCCAGCTAGAAGGATCGGCTGATATTTATGTACACCATTTCGAAGTTCCCATTTGTACCTCGTCCTGATTTTCATAAGTTAAAGCATCAATTCTCGCCAAATGGTCTTCTCGAAGACCACACACTTTTGATTACAGGAATAGAAAATGTCTACAGTAACCGGAACCGTAAAATGGTTTAACGAAGCCAAAGGCTTTGGCTTCATCGAGCAAGAGTCAGGTCCTGACGTATTTGCTCACTTCAGCAATATCACGGGCAGCGGATTCAAGACTCTGGCCGAAGGCCAGAAGGTCGAGTTCACTGTTACTGACGGCCAGAA
>LXTK01000224.1 GCA_001643475.1 Proteobacteria bacterium SPGG2
CGCAGCGACCGCTACTCTGCTTTGCGTACAGCCGAGACGGTGGCGCTGCCAAAGATCGAAATGTCTTATATTGGTGGCTAATCCTTGCCCCTCACCGTAGCCCCTCCGACGACGGGAGGGGCAACAGCTGAAAGCCACTTCGGTTTATTTAATTCCTTTTATTTATAAAGTTATATAGTTTACTGGCTGTAAATTCGAGCTCTAGATCAACGCCGCAACCGTCATTGTTGCTCGCCCCTTACGCACAGGTCAGGAGCATGTACTCCCCCCTTGTCGCAGCAGGGGAAGAAGATTAAACCTTGGTAGGCAAGCGGATAACGCCCCAGGGGACGGCGAGTGATATGGTTACTGCGGGGTCGCTTGGCGAAACGCCGGTTCTAGTCGGCTATCGAGGTCGGTAGGTAGCGATTGGCACTCTGGAGGCTGGAGATTCCTCGCAGTCTGAGCTCCTTGACCAGGCGGTCCTGAAGCGTCTGGGGGGCGCTAAATGTCAACTTGCCTAACTAATGGCGGCTAGCCGACAACTTTACCACGCCGATGCCCAGGCACCCCCCGGCAGTTGTGCTATGGCCGAAAGCGAGAGTGGTCAGGTGCCCTCAACTGAGGGCAATGTCACCATCGATCTTGAAGCTGACGCCAAGCGCTGGGATTTCGAGCGTCACCTGCGTCTTTAGTTGCTCGTTGCCCGTCAACTTTCCGGACCCTAGGCCTTCACGTACGGCCCGCTCCATCTCACGCTGCGAGGTCACGCCCACTTTCTTAAGAAACTTGCGGACCTCCATATTGAACTTTTCCTCGTTAAATGTAGTCGCGCTCATGATTCCTCCGTCTATCATAATAATTTTCACCAGAGTCTTCTGCCCCAGCACTTTGATCAGCCAACACCGGTTCTTTTAGCAGCCATACTTGGAATACGCTGCCGCGATGCAGTTCCGACTCAACCGTGATTTCACCGCCGTAACGCCGAATTAAACCATAACTTACAGAAAGTCCTAAACCTGTGCCGTGGCGCGTGTCAGTGGTGTAAAAAGGGTCGAATACGCGGCCGAGTTTTTCTGGCGCGATACCAACGCCATTATCTTTGACCGAGATTACAACACCCTGTTGTTCCCAATCGGCAGTGATTACTTCGATGACGCCGCCAGCGGATACAGCCCGTGCTGCATTGAGCAATAGATTTATCAATACCTCTTGTAGCTCGTAGCGTCTAATTCGAACCGTACGGGTCGCATCAAGTTGGACGTGAACAGTTGTTTCACCTTTCTCAACCGCATGCCTAACCAACACCAGCGTATCTTTGACGGTGCGATTAATGTTCACATTTTCTATATCGGTGTTATCGCCAGGGCTGGATGGTCGAGCAAACTGCAACAACCCATCGACAATGTAACGTATTCGATCTACCTGTTGGATGATCATATCGACTTCGCCATGCACAGAATTGGCGGCATCGCCAAGTTCGGCCACAAGCAAATCGAGATTTCCGATTATCACAGCAGTCGGGTTATTGATTTCGTGGGCGATGCCAGCCGCCATTTGACCGAGCGACGCTAGTTTTTCCGCCATCACCAGTTGTTGCCGCGTCTCACGTAATAGACTTACGGTCCGCTCCAAATCGGTATTCTTTTGCTCGAGCTCGCGGGTTCGGTCTTCGACCTTGGCTTCCAGTTGTTCCGCGGCACGACTGATTTCATGATTTCGGCGCTGGAGCAAATCAAGCATGGAATCGAATTGAACCGCAAGTTCACCGATCTCGTCTTGCGAATCGATCTTTCCCATTCGCCTATCCACACCGGCTTGGGTTGCACGTACCAGGTTGGCCATCTGCTCGATGGGTTTGAATATTGAACGCGCACCACGCAATACGACCCAGGTGGCCAGGGCAATGACACCGATGAAGATAAGTAGCAACAATGCAGCGGCCCGATAATGGGCGTTGCGAAACGGCGCCTCGAGAATGCTGCTTTGTAACATGCCGATGCCTTGGCCATCGGCATCGAATACTGGCTGATAGGCCGAGATATACCACTGTTGGCCTACCAGATCGCGCGCAACCCAAGTGCTACCTTCGCCTAACACCTTATCTCTGATTTCCGTCGACACGTAAGTACCAAGGGCGGTGTCTTGTTGGCCGATTGTTAGATTCGTGCCAATACGCACGTTGTCAAGCAGCAATGCGATTGCACCCACATCACCGCTAGGCAATGTTCCCGGACCATAGACGCGCTCGCGCAGCTCTTCGATGATCGTATTATTCCTGTTCAATGCGATGCCGCCGTCTAGCAACGCTAGGACTTGTCCGCCAAAATCTCGAATGGGATAAACCGCGCGCATAACCACAGTTCGATCTTCATAAGCGCGCTCCGACTCATCGGCCAACGGTACGCGCATACGCTCGATAAGGGTAGGGTCTTCGCGCTGTAGATCATCCGGGGTAAAGACCTCTAGTGCGGCTGACGGGCGTCCGCGCATAGCGCGATTAGTCAGTGGGCTAGGCTTACTGCTGCCTCGAGACCCAAGAGATTCTTCATATAACCAGTTACCTAGCTCATCGGTAAGGTGTACGAAGGTGAATCCCTCCTCGTCAATTAAACTCTTTAGTTCATTTTGAAGGCCGCGTGCATCACCGTTAGTGAGAAGTAATCGAAAGCTATAGGAATCGGTGAGACGCTGCAGCGCCGTTGCGTAATCTTGCTGCATCTGCCCAAATGCATGCCGCGTAACTGCGAGGTCGCTCTTGACCTTTAGAAATAAGTTGTCGCGGGTAAAGCTATTGAACCAGTATATGGTTAGACCCAACGTCGCTGGCATGGCCAGCAGGGTTGGAAACAGAACGAGCAGAAGTAATTTGTAGCGAAGGGTTGTTCGAACTAGCGTTCGTATCGATCGCCATCGTGGAAAAACGCTCATGATTAGCCGACCTAGGTCCGCGTCAAAGCTGAATCAGACCTTAACTTGCGCTCTAACGTTTTGCGTGAGATACCAAGCCGGCGGGCCGCCTCAGATTTGTTGCCACCAGCACTCTCGAGCACTCGCCGCATGTGACTTTTTTCCACCTCGGCCAATGTCCACTCAGCTGGAAAGGGGGACGTCGGCGACTCCCGCCCCGGGGCCGATCCCTGAATAGACATGATGTCGCTGGGTAACCGGCCGAGCAAAACCGCGCGTTCGATGAGGTTCCGTAGCTCGCGCACGTTTCCTGGCCAGTTGTAGGCTTGCAACGCATGAATGTCTTCGCGACTGAAGGTGGGGGGCGCAACGCCGAGCTCTGCGGCCAAGGTCTTACCGAGAAAATCGACAAGCTCCGGGATGTCTTCAGGCCGTTGCCGAAGTGTGGGCATTTTTATCGTCACAACATTGAGCCGATAAAAAAGGTCTTCACGGAATCGACCTTTTCTAACTTCCTCCGCCAAGTTCTTATTCGTGGCCGTGACAATACGCGCATCCACTGCCAACTCTCGGTCGGATCCTACCGGACGGATCCTGCGACTTTCCAGAACCCGAAGCAGTTTGGCTTGCATGGTGCCCGGCATCTCCGAGATTTCGTCAAGGAACAGGATGCCACCCGTGGCAAAACTGAAAAGCCCATCGCGGGCCTGGTGCGCGCCGGTGAATGCACCCTTGGTATGTCCGAACAACTCGCTTTCCAACAGATCGGGGGAAATTGCGACACAATTCACGGGCACCAATGGCCCGCTCAGTTTGCTTAGCCTATGAATGGCGCGCGCCGCGAGCTCTTTGCCGGTCCCGGTCTCACCCTCGATTAGCACCGAGGTGGGGGTTGGTGCGATTTGCCTAATGATCTCGCCAACTTCCTGCATGGGCGCGCTTTGGCCGATCATGCCGGATGCCCCATAGAGCCTATCTACAAAGGTGTCGACCTGTCGGCGCAGGGCGGTATTTTCGCGGGCAAGACGGCGGCGCTCGAAACAACGTTCAACCGCGGTAAGGATTTGCTCGACCCGGAAGGGCTTAAGCACAAAGTCTGCCGCGCCCGTGCGAAGCGCGCCGATAGTAGCATCCATATCGGCATAGGCGGTGATGAAAATCACATCCATGTCGTTACCGGCAGCGCGCAGTTCCATGACCCAATCCAAGCCGGACCGCCCCGGCAAACGAATATCAACAATCAGTAGATCGAAGTGGTAACGCTGGCAAAGCTCGTCGGCGGTATCGACGTTTTCGGCCACTTCGACTAAACCATGGCGTTTCGCCAGCGCGCGTTGTAGGAAGTCGCGTATGCCCGGTTCGTCGTCGACCACCAAAATAGACGCTGGGCGGCTCTGCTCCGTCCGCGGTCGGTCGGGACGAGATTTAGCGAGTGATGGGTTCATCGCAGCTATGGTGCACCAAAACCGATGGCGGCTGGAAAAAAACCGCTAAAGAGTCGCTGAAAGGCTGAATGGCTGGGTCAATCTGACGCATATTTTTTGCTACGATGCGTCAAATTGACGCGCCTGTCAAACCGTGTAGGGTGCCGACGAAGATCCAATGCTCGTGAGATTCGGTGCTTTTGCGCCACTGCAGCTGTTGGCACCACAATTGCTGTAATCGGAATGAAAAACACCAAGAAAACAGCAGGAGGCGCGTGCCTAACACATTGATATTATGTTTACGACTACTTGTCGCAAGCATACTACTAGCAACGACATCGATACCGGCGCTTGCGGATACCATTCGGCTAGCGACGACCACGAGCACGGAAAATTCGGGCTTGCTGCGTGCGCTGCTTCCCCCGTTCGAACTGCAAACCGGCTACACGGTACACGTGATCGCAGTCGGAACCGGCAAGGCGTTGCGCATGGCCAAGGACGGCAATGTCGATGTGATCATGGTGCACGCGCCCAAAGCCGAGCGCGCTTTCGTGGACGCCGGTCACGGCGTCAACCGACGTGACCTGATGTACAACGACTTCATAATCGTCGGTCCGGCGAACGACCCCGCCCACATTGACGGCGTCGCTGACGTGGCGGCTGCGCTGTCGCGCGTTGCCACCGCAGGCAGTCTGTTCGTCTCGAGAGGTGACGATTCGGGCACGCATCAGAAAGAGCTGGAGCTCTGGGTTGCCGCCGACGTCAAGCCTGGGGCGCCCTGGTATCGCGAAGTCGGGCAGGGGATGGGCAGAACACTGCAGATTGCAAGCGAGTTAGAAGCGTACACACTTGCCGACCGTGGCACTTGGCTGGCGATGAGGGACACGCTGTCGTTGCAGGTGTTGATAGAAAGAGACACCCGTCTGTTCAATCCCTACGGCATCATCGCGGTGAACCCGGCGCGCTATGCAGACGTCAATTACGCAGGTGCGATGGCGTTGATCGCGTGGGTTACGTCGGTGGACGGGCAAGCCATAATACGTGACTTTGAAATCGATGGCCAACCACTGTTCAAACCGCTGGCCGTCACGGCGGAAGCGACTGTCGGCATTGACTGAGTGCCATCGATTGCCCGGGTACCGCCAACCCTGAGGATCGAACGCAGCCGGTGCTATGCTTGATCTCCCCACTACGAACACGACTGTACACCGCCGCGGCTCCTGTCTGCCGAGCACGCCTTCGTCTGATGGCCACACACAGCGCTCGGCTTAGTTTGCTTCTGCTGGCATTCATCCTCGTCGCCCCGTCACCGATCAAGGCGGATCAAACGACGGTCCGTTTGGCAACCGCCACCAGCACCGAAAACTCCGGGTTGCTACAACGCTTGCTGCCACCGTTTGAAGGGCGAACGGGTTACCGAGTACACGTGATTGCAGTGGGAACCGGGAAAGCGCTGCAATTGGCGCAGGACGGTAATGTCGATGTCGTGCTGGTACACGCTTATGAAGATGAGCTTAGGTTCGTCGCCGATGGTTACGGCGTAAATCGGCGCGACGTTATGTACAACGACTTTGTTATCGTTGGTCCACTTGAGGATCCCGCGGGTATACGGGGTTTACAGGATGCAGCTGAGGCGCTGCGGCGCATTGCCGCGAGTCAAAGTGGCTTCGTTTCGCGCGGGGACGATTCCGGCACGCACAAGAAAGAACGTGCACTGTGGCAAGCGGCAGGGGTTACGCCTTCAGGGAGTTGGTATCGCGAGGTCGGGCAGGGGCAAGGAAGGACTTTACAAATGGCCGGGGAGCTGCAGGCTTATGTACTTACCGACCGAGGTACCTGGATTGCACATCGGCGCATAATGCCGATTATGGTCGAGGCCGATGCAAGTCTCTACAATCGCTACGGCGTGATCGCGGTTAATCCCGCGAGGCATGCCGACGTGAACTACATGGGTGGGATGCGTCTCATTGGCTGGTTAACGGGGGTACGCGGCCAGTCCATCATTGGCGATTACCGCATAGCCGGCGAGCCGCTGTTTTTCCCGTTAGCGGTGGAGCCCTAAGGCACTGTGGATAACCTACTCGACGCCAGTCGCGAGGCGCTGTTGTTACTGGTTTCAGGCGATCCAAGCCTCTGGACTATTGTCGGGATCTCTTTCAGTGTGTCGCTCAAAGCGATCCTGCTTACCGCGCCGGTCGCCCTGGTGATCGCCTTTCTACTGGCACATACTCGTTTCCCTGGCCGCCGGGCGTTGATTACGTTATTTCAAACCTTGCTCGCATTCCCCGCGGTTGTTGTCGGGCTAACCCTGTATTTACTGCTATCGCGTAGTGGCCCTTTTGGTGACTTGCGACTGCTGTTCACCCAGACAGCGATGGTGATCGGGCAAATGGTCTTATGCTTCCCCATCCTGGTGGCGATGGGCCATGCCGCTATTCAGGCGGCCGATCGGCGCGCTTGGGAGACGGCGATTACCCTAGGGGCGCGGCCGGCCCGCGCCATGTTGACGTTAATGCACGAAGTCCGCTTTGGCTTGGTGGCAGCGGTGATCGCCGGTTTTGGGCGCATCATCGCCGAAGTGGGTTGTTCGCTAATGGTGGGCGGCAACATATTGAATCACACGCGCAACATCACTACTGCTATAGCATTGGAGACAACCAAGGGACAGTTTGCAGAAGGCATAGCCTTAGGGCTCGTTCTTCTCGTGTTGGCGCTTTTGCTCAACTTCGCATTGATGTTGCTGCAGGGTAAGGGAGTGATGCACTCATGAAGCCCGAACCTATCTTGCAATTTCGCGGGCTGCGAAAGTTCCTGGCGAATCGCTGGTTGCTAGATATCTCAGAGTTATCCATCTCGGCCGGCCAATGCATGATCTTGAGTGGCGATAATGGGGTCGGCAAAACCACCTTACTCAAAATTATGGCAGGGCTCGAGCCCCCCGATGCCGGTGAGGTGTCTTACGACGGAAAGGTGTTGCCCCTGCGAACCGCACCGCAGCAATATCGGGACAACATCGTTTATCTGCATCAATCGCCGTATCTTTTTGATTGTAGCGTGATAGACAATGTGGCCTATGGGCTACGTCGCCTGCGTATGCCGCGCGCAGCGGTGCAAGCCAAGGTGGCTGAGGTCTTGGAGTGGGCCGGCCTTGAACACCTCGGTAAACGTAATGCCAAGTATCTTTCGGGGGGTGAGAAACAGCGAGTAGCGCTTGCCCGCGCTCGGGTATTAGCCCCGAAAGTTTTATTGTTAGATGAGCCGATCGCAAGTATGGACTATAAATCTCGCGAGCGTACCTACGTCTTGATCGAACGTCTGAAGAAAGAAGGCATGAGCGTGGTCATAACCAGTCACGAGTTATACGCGGTACTCCCGCTCGCAGACGTCCACATGTATCTCCGTGACGGGAAGCTACATGACGAGCGCCAAGATAATACAGCGGCGCAAATGTCTTCGCTCATAACCAGTGAAAATCGACACAATGACTGATACCACGCCTTACCCGCGACACGATATCACGGGTGTCGTGCTTGCCGGTGGGCGCGGCAAACGTATGGGCGGTGTCGATAAGGGTTTAGTCGATTTGCATGGTCGACCAATGGTTATGCACGTTATCGATACGCTGCATCCACAAGTAGGCCGCATCATCATCAATGCCAACCGCAATGTTGACAAGTACGAGGCGCTTGGGTACGAGGTGATTTCCGATATTGTAGGCGACTACTTTGGACCACTTGCCGGCATGGCCAGTGCCATGCAGGCAGCGAGCACTGCGTATGTTCTTACCGTACCTTGTGACTCGCCGATGATCGAGCATGACCTGGCGAAGCGCTTGTATCATGCTTTGGAGCATGAAAAGGCCGACGCGAGTGTTGCCCATGATGGCGAGCGCATGCACCCGGTTTTCGCGCTCCTAAAACGAGATCTGTTACCGAGCCTTCAGAGTTATCTGGAGTCGGGTGAGCGTAAGATCGATCGTTGGCTTAACCAACACAGACTGGCAGTGGCATACTTTAGGGACAAACCTGAAGCCTTTTTAAATGTGAATAGTCCCGATGACCACAAGGTGCTCGAATCGAAATTGGGCGCGAAGCGGTGATATGATCCACTCTGGTATCCCGATTCTAGGATTTGTGGCCCGCAGCAACACCGGAAAGACGACGCTCTTGGTAAGGATACTGCCCCTGCTCACCGATCGGGGATGGCGGGTGGCGGTGGTAAAACATGCCCCACATGGTTTTGATATCGATCGCCCGGGTAAGGACAGCTTTAAGCTCCGTCAAGCCGGCGCCACTCAAACCCTAATAGGCTCGCAGAAACAATGGGTGCTCATGACCGAGGTAAGCAGCCCACCTGGATTGAATGAGCTGCTACGGCACATAGACCAGAACCATATCGACTGTGTTCTGGTTGAGGGTTTCAAGCACGAACCGTTTCCGAAGATCGAACTCTATCGCCCTGCCCTTGGCCACTCACTGTTGTGTACTGATGATGCATCGATTGTCGCGGTCGCAAGTGACGGGCCATTACCGGTAGACCCTAAGCTACCCATACTTGATTTGAACAAGCCTGACGAGGTTGCTGACTTTGTTGCCGCGCATCTGTTTGGTTCGCGGCTAGAAGCGGCGCAGGATTCCCAATAGATGGTAAGCTGGTGCTATGGGTAAGCGATCTACGATTTCGGCGGCCGAATGCGGGGGCGGGCACGGTGCGGCTGCCCTATCCGTTGATGAGGCCTTGCAACACATCGCCAGCCAAGTGCAACCGGTAAGTGGGTTCGAGAAGGTTGCCCTTCGAAGCGCCCTCGGCCGCGTGCTGGCCGAAGATATCTATTCACCAATCGGCGTACCCGCACACACTAATTCTGCTATGGACGGCTATGCCGTCAAGCACCGAGACCTACCGGAGAGTGGTGTCACCAAACTAAAACTGGTTGGCACCTCCTTGGCTGGCAAACCTTTCTCGGGGCCGGTGGCGCATGGTCAGTGCGTGCGTATCATGACCGGCGCCGTGATGCCTGACGGTACAGATACCGTCATCATGCAGGAACAGGTGGAGCGTGAAGGTGATACGGTGCGCGTCGGCGGTGATCACAAGCACGGCCAGAATGTGCGCGCGGCGGGCGAGGACTTACATCAGGGGCAGCTGGTGTTTGCGACCGGCAAACAAGTGTGGCCGCCGGAATTGGGGATGCTCGCATCGCTCGGCCTGGGTGAAATCGTAGTGAAACGTCGGGTACGCGTTGCATTCTTTTCAACCGGCGATGAGCTGCGCTCGATTGGCGAGGCCTTGTCGAAAGGAGAGATCTACGATAGCAATCGTTATACGTTGTTTGCCATGTTGTCTCGACTAGGTGTGGACATCATAGACATGGGTGTTGTGCGCGATGATCGCGAAGCCACCAAAGACGCATTCCTTGAAGCGGCGCGCAATGCGGATGCCATCGTTACCTCAGGCGGCGTATCGGTTGGTGAGGCCGACTATGTAAAAGAGACGTTGGACGCCTTTGGCCGGGTGAGTTTCTGGCAGATCGCCATGAAACCGGGTCGGCCGCTGGCGTTTGGACATGTCCAAGATGCGGTGTTCTTTGGCTTACCGGGTAACCCCGTTTCTGTGATGGTTACCTTCTATCAGTTTGTTGCACCCGCTTTAAGGCGCATGATGGGGCAGAGTGATACCAATCCCGTGTCAGTGTTTCGCGTGCGTTGCCAATCACGCCTAAAGAAAAGTCCTGGGCGCACGGAGTTTCAGCGCGCCCTGCTTGAACGAGATGAAAAGGGAGAACTTGTTGTACGAAGCACTGGCCAACAGGGCTCAGGTTTGCTTCATTCCATGAGCAGCGCCAATTGTTTTGTAATCCTCCCGAGCGATTCAGGAACCGTCGAACCAGGAACCTTGGTAGAGGTGCAGCCATTCCACGGGATAATATAACCGTGAGTCGTGAGCCGTGAATCGTGGCTGGCAGTAACTAACTGGCACGCTCACGCATTACCACTGACTACTTACCACTTAACGACTTAAAAAAATATGCCAGCCCAAGAGAGACAGTTTATTCCCCTCAATATCGCGGTGCTGACAATTTCGGACAGCCGCACTGACGAGACCGATACCTCAGGTCGAGGGCTAGCGCAGCGTTTAACGGACGCCGGCCACAAGCTGGCTGAAAAGGTCATCGTGCCTGATCATATCTATCGTATTCGGGCTATCGTGGCACGCTGGATTGCCGATGATGACATCCAAGTGGTAATCACTACCGGCGGTACCGGAGTCACCGGTCGAGACGGTACACCTGAAGCGATCAGTCCGTTGCTGGACAAAGAGATTGAGGGTTTCGGCGAGATATTTCGGGCCGTTTCCTACGAGCAGATCAAAACGTCGACGTTACAGTCTCGTGCCCTAGCCGGTGTCAGTAATGGCACTTATATCTTTTGTGTACCGGGTTCCTCCGGGGCATGCAAAACGGCCTGGGATAAAGTGATTGCTCACCAGCTTGATTATCGCACGCGCCCCTGCAACTTGGTGGAGCTCATGCCCCGCCTTTTGGAGTCCTGAGGTTTGTTGGTTCGCATCTGCTCGTCTGGCATAGATCCCATCTTCCTATCTTTTAGCTCAGCATGCGGATACTGCTGAGTAACGATGATGGTTATTTAGCCGCAGGCTTAGCGGTGCTCGCCGATGCTTTGAAGCCGCTGGCTGAAGTCGAGGTCGTCGCCCCCGAGCACGATCGTAGCGGTGCTAGCAACTCGCTGACCCTGAACCGACCATTGCGGGCCAAGCGGGGCGAGAATGGCTTCTTGTACGTAGACGGCACGCCGACCGGCTGCGTGCACCTGGCCATTACTGGTCTAATGGGCCGCGAACCGGATATGGTGCTCGCCGGCATTAATCGGGGCGCCAACTTAGGTGACGACGTGCTGTACTCGGGCACCGTGGCGGCGGCAATGGAAGGACGTTTTCTTGGGGCACCAGCGATGGCGATCTCGCTTGCCGGGGACAACGTACAACACTTCAGCACTGCGGCTGCGGTCACCGTACAACTCCTGCGCAAATTACTTAGCGACCCGTTACCGGCCGATACAATCCTTAATGTTAATGTCCCCGATATGCCCCTGGATCAGATCGCTGGCTTCGAGAGCACGCGCCTTGGCCATCGGCACAAATCGGAACCGGCGGTGCCGGCTACCGACCCTAACGGCGAACCCATATACTGGGTCGGCCCCGCCGGGGCCGAAGCTGATGCTGGTCCTGGTACCGATTTCGATGCCGTCAAACGCGGTTTCGTTTCTGTAACTCCATTACACGTCGATCTAACTCGTTATGCTGCCCTGGAACAGGTTTCATCGTGGTTAAGCCGAGGCTGAAACAATGACTGGCTCATCGACCGGGATCGGCATGACTTCTCAACGGACACGGGACCGCCTAATCAAGCGACTACGCGATATGGGTATAGTCGATCAACGCGTGCTTGAGGCGATTCAACAAACGCCACGTCATTTGTTCGTGGAAGAGGCACTAGCGAGTCGTGCCTACGAAGATACCGCACTACCGATTGGCTATGGGCAAACGATCTCGCAGCCCTATATCGTTGCACTTATGACTCAGACGTTGTTGGCTGGGGGGCCCATGAGGGCGGTGCTCGAAGTTGGAGGTGGCTCCGGCTATCAGACGGCGCTACTGGCCCGCTTGGTCGATGAAGTCTATTCGGTGGAACGCATTGGCCCGCTGATGCACATCGCGCGGCGGCGGCTGTTTAGTTCGGGCTATCGCAATATTCACTATAAGGTATCGGATGGCAGCTGGGGTTGGCCTGAACATGCACCCTACGATGGCATCATGGTCACTGCGGCCCCGGTCGACGTTCCGGAAACGTTGCTGCAGCAACTTGCGACTGGCGGACGCATGGTTATTCCAGTGGGTGCTGCCGATAGCCAGGAGCTATTGCTGATAACGGCCAACGAGGAGGGTGTGTCGAGAACGCATGTCGAACACGTGAATTTTGTTCCGCTAATTAGTGGCCAGGGCCAACCCTAGCACTCGTCACGGTGTCATGTGCCCTGGGCTATCGTCAAGACTCTTATGCTTACTAGGTATCTTGTTATTGGCTGCGTGCGGTGGCAACAAACCATTTGTGCCAGTCACGGAGGAGAGTACGCCGCAACGCTATCCGGAATCGGAGTATCGCACCGTAGCGGCGGGGGATACGTTGTATAGCATTGCCTGGGAGGCTGGTCGTGATTATCGTGAGCTAGCGAAGTGGAATTCGATTAGGCCCCCTTATATCGTTAGGCCCGCACAAAGGATTCGACTATATCCACCGTCGTACGGCAAGAAGTCGGTTGGTAGTAGTTATCGGGTAGTAGTGGCCGGCGACACCCTGTATAGCATCGCCGCCGATGTGGGTATTCACTATCGACAGCTCGCCGAGTGGAACAATATCAGACACCCTTATGTAATTAGGCCCGGCCAGCGCTTACGTGTCATCAGACCTGGCAAGCTAGCGACAGCAACGCAACAGCGCTCAACTAAGTCACCATCCCGAGCGAAAACACTATCTAAAGCCCCACCCAAGGCAACCGCAACCGGCCCGTGGGTGTGGCCGACAGATGGGCCGATTCTGGCACGTTTTACGCCTAACGGCGCCAACAAAGGACTGGACATCGGCGGTAACCGTGGCCAAACAGTACGGGCCGCCGCCGCCGGTCAAGTGGTTTATCAGGGTAGTGGACTTCGTGGATATGGTCAGCTTATTATCGTGAAACACAATGGTGAGTTTCTCAGTGCGTATGCCCATTGCGACCGGATTTATGTTGAAGAAGGTGATGTGATTAAAGTAGGTCAGAAGATCGCCGCCATGGGCGGTAGCGGTGCTGATCGCGTAAAGTTGCACTTTGAGATTCGCTACCGCGGTTCTCCTGTCGATCCACTCAAGTACCTTCCTAGAAAGTAGGTCTATGCCTCCTCGGAAACCAACCCGTAAACGCGAAAAGAAAGGCGTCACGTCGACAGTAGCGTCTCCAGTAGAAGAGGACGAAGAAGAAAGTACTGATTCCGCGGAGTCAGGGGCTGACGGCGAAGTCAAAGAAAAAAGTAAAGCCACGGCCCGCGAAGACAGCCACCAGGCTGATGCCACCCGCCTTTATCTCAAGGAGATAGGATTTTCTCCACTGCTTTCAGCCGAGGAAGAGGTCTATTATTCACGGCGTGCGCAAAAAGGCGACGAAGATTCGCGCAAGCGCATGATAGAGAGCAATCTCCGGCTAGTGGTAAAAATCGCGCGGCGCTACATGAATCGCGGGTTGGCGTTACTCGATTTGATCGAGGAAGGGAACCTGGGATTGATGCGCGCGGTTGAGAAATTCGACCCGGAACGTGGTTTTCGCTTTTCGACGTACGCAACTTGGTGGATTCGGCAGACTATTGAGCGCGGAATCATGAACCAAACTCGTACCATAAGACTGCCAGTTCACGTATTGAAGGAGATTAATATCTACCAACGGGCGGCCCGACATCTTTCGCAGAAACTTGACCACGAGCCCACCCCAGAAGAAGTTGCCGATTTATTGGATAAGCCTATCGAAGACGTCAAGGCCATGCTTGGACTAACGGAGCGTGTTTCATCGGTAGATGCACCTCTAGATGAAGATCCTGACCGATCGCTGCTTGATGCTATCACTGACGAACAGACACAGGATCCCGAAAAAGTACTGCATCGGGAAGACCTGCAGTTGCAGATAGAGGCCTGGCTTGGTGAACTTAACGACAAACAGCGTGAGGTCGTAGAACGCCGCTTTGGTTTAAATTCAAGAGAAACTTCTACGCTGGAGGAAGTCGGTGCGGATATTGGTGTCACTCGTGAACGTGTTCGACAAATTCAGGTAGAAGCATTGCGACGTTTGCGGATACTACTTGAGAAAGCCGGCTACTCTATAGAGTCTTTGTTTTAACGGCTTAACACCCAACGCAGAGACGCAAAGTTTTATTGTTCAGAAAGTTGTTTTTCTCGGCGCCTTCGCGTTGAGTAGTTGCCTTTGTTCGGGCTAGGCCAAAGCCGGTTCTTCTTCGATCATGAGCAAAGCCGCCACCACTTTACGCCCTTCGCTCATCAAGATGTTATACGTACGGCAGGCTGCGCCGGTGTCCATCACTTCAAATCCAATGTTTGCATCGATCAATGCCCTTGTAACCGCTGGTGATGGAAACCGCAGGTATTTGCCTGTTCCCAGGATAACCAATTCCGGTTCCAACGCCACCAGGGCTGCGAAATAGCTTGCATCCAGATCGTGGAATGATTGTGGGGGCCAATCGCTGATGATTTTGGTAGGCGTTACGATCAAGCTGGCATGATACACATCGGCCCTAATTTTAACTTGGCCCGGTCCGTAAGATTGGATCACATTGGCGTTCGGGTCGATGCTATCGATCTGAAGCTTCAACTGTGATCTTCCCCGCCAACGTGGTGCGCAGCGCCCACCATCGACGATTGACACACGTTGTCGGCATCGATATGGTTCATGGCTTTTTGCCGATCGCCATTAAGGATCGTCGACAGTACCATTATTAGCAGCCGCGTAGCATGCCTAGATGCGCGAAGTGATGAAAACACAATGAGGAGAAGACAGCGTTGCGACCAGTAAGGATTGGCATTCTCGGCTTGGGAACGGTCGGTTGTGGGACGGTTAACGTATTGTTGCGCAATGGCCCAGAGATTACCCGGCGTGTCGGTCGGAGTCTCCAGGTAATCCGGGCCTCCGTGCGTGACCTGCAAAAACGACGGTCATGCTCAGTCGATAATATCAGCCTGACTCAAGATGCGGATAGTATCGTTAATGACCCGGATGTGGATGTCATTGTTGAGCTTATCGGTGGTCATGACGCGGCTCGGCAACTGGTATTGCAAGCTATCGCGGCGGGCAAACATATAGTAACGGCTAACAAAGCATTGATCGCCGTTCACGGCAACGAAATCTTTCGTGTTGCACAAGAGCAGGGCGTAATGGTTGCTTTTGAGGCGGCGGTCGGCGGCGGTATACCCATCATTAAGGCGATTCGTGAGGGGCTGTCTGGTAATCGTATTGAATGGGTGGCTGGAATCATCAATGGTACCGGAAACTTCATACTCACGGAGATGCGTGACAGGGGACGTAGCTTCGATGAAGCTTTAGCCGATGCTCAACGTCTCGGGTACGCAGAAGCCGATCCGTCTTTCGACGTTGAAGGAATTGACGCTGCCCATAAGTTGACGATTCTTGCCTCTATCGCATTTGGAATCCCGCTACAGTTTGATAAGGTTTATACGGAAGGCATCGCTGGCGTTGCGCGGGCTGACATGAAATATGCCGGAGAGCTTGGTTATCGGATTAAGCATTTGGGAATTGCCCGACGCGGCGACGACGGTGTCGAATTACGAGTGCACCCCACTCTCATTCCGGAGCGGCGTTTGATTGCCAGCGTCGATGGAATAATGAACGCTATCTTAATAAAAGGTGATGCGCTGGGAGCGACCATGTACTACGGGGCCGGCGCCGGTGCGGATCCGACTGCTTCTGCAATTGTTGCCGATTTGGTCGATGTGGCGCGCACGCTTACGACAGACCCTCATAACCGGGTTCCACACTTGGCTTTTCAGCCTGACGCGTTATCGGATTTAAGGATTCTGTCGATGGAGGATGTGCAGACTTCGTACTACCTGCGGATGCAGGTGCGTGATCGCCCCGGGGTACTGGCAGAAATCGCGCAGTTGTTGGCTGGCCAACAAATAAGTATAGAAGCAGTGATTCAAAAGGAACCGGCGGAAGGCGAGGACACAGTGCCGCTAATAATGCTTACCCATCGGGTGCTGGAGAAGAATATGAACGCTGCGCTCACACAGATCGAAGCCCTCGGCAGTGTTCAGGGCAAGGTCGTGCGCCTGCGCATGGAGCACCTGGACAGCGCCTGGAAGTAGGTTTGTGGATGGTGATGCGTAAACCTGTGAACCGTAGATCGAAACCACTTCATACTCATGGTTACACATTACGGTCACTATTTATGAGTAAGGACAAATGTACACGGGTATCATAGACCATTATCGCAAGTATTTACCTGTCAACGACGACATGCCGATTGTTAGCCTGAACGAAGGCAACACACCACTCATCCGCTTAAACAACATACCGCGCACACTCGGCAAGGAGGTTGAGTTATACGTTAAGTTCGAAGGCGCAAATCCTACCGGCTCATTCAAGGATCGAGGCATGACGATGGCGGTTAGTAAGGCAGTGGAAAAGGGCAGTCGCGCCATTATTTGCGCGTCTACCGGGAATACTTCGGCTGCTGCTGCTGCTTATGCAGCGCGTGCGGGCATTCGCTGTTTCGTGCTCATCCCCGATGGCAAGATCGCCCTTGGTAAGCTCGCCCAGGCAATGATGCATGGATCGGTCGTGATTCAGATCCAGGGCAACTTCGATGATGGTATGCGTTTAGTTAAAGAAGTTGCCCGGCAAACGCCGGTAACAATCGTAAACTCAATCAATCCCTTGCGCTTACAGGGCCAAAAAACAATCAGCTTTGAAATCATCGACACGCTTGGGACAGCACCCGATTATCATTGCCTGCCGGTGGGTAACGCCGGGAACATTAGCGCCCACTGGCTGGGATATTGTGAGTACATGGAAGCTGGCCTAACTGATTCTCGGCCAGTGATCGCAGGCTACCAGGCCTTTGGGGCGGCACCTTTTGTACTGGGGCAGAAGGTTGATCGTCCAGAGACGGTAGCCACGGCGATTCGTATCGGCGATCCCCAGTCTTGGGACAAGGCCTGGCAGGCAAGCAGGGAATCCAATGGTTGGTTTGATAGATTTAGAGATGAAGAGATTCTTGAGATGCAGCACGAGTTGGCACAGCGCGAAGGTATTTTTTGCGAGCCAGCGTCGGCGGTTTCGCTGCTGGGTGCATTACACGACATCAAGAAGGGAAAGATACCGGAGGGTAAACGTGTAGTGTGCACCCTGACCGGGCATGGCCTCAAAGATCCTGACGCGGCTATCAAGCAGAGTTCTGCGGCGAGGTTGAAGGTTAAACCGACGCTAGATTCAGTGCGAGCCGTGATTCTTGATAATATGGGCTGACGTCGGGTGTCCGAGCTATTAAAGAAGAATGATAGATAATTTTAGTAAGTCTCTAAAATATAAAGACAATTTATCTCACCCTTTCGGGCAATAAAAATCCAGCTGACCATTGTTCTGCACAATGGCATACTTGCGGGCGGCCAGGACGCTGATATTAGCGGCAACGGAATCATGCACCAGTAAGTCACTCGTCGAGTCCATTTGTTAGGGAACCCAAAGATTACAGGCGGAATGTAGTAGCTCGGCACAGCGGGTTGGTCTAAGGGGGTAACAGTGCTGATAGTTGTTTCTAGGTCACTTCGCTTGGCTTTCGTGGCAATAGTGATGGCCGGCGCATCACATGTGAGTGCGTCTGTGACTTGGCCCACAATAGAGCCCCCGCCGGAATCCAAAGTTGCATGGGTCGGAAAGAACATGAAGCTCAACGGCCTACCCGTGCAGATCCAGCACTTTTCCAGTGATTTGAGTCAACGAGAAATCTTAGACTTCTATCGCGCCCGTTGGGGCAGCAGCAGCCGGCAATCCGGAAATCTGTCTAACTGGAACGTTATCGGTACCCAGTTCGGAAATTTCTCGTTAAGGGTACAGGTGCGGCCGGCTAATCCACGAGGATCACAAGGATTTATTACGGTTTCCATGTCGCCATCGGGTAACGCACCGTCCAAGCCAGGCGGTGATTTTCCGCGGTTGGGCGGGAGTAAGCTCTTGACCGATGTCGAATCGATGGGTGAGGGCAAGTTGGCCAAACTTCTGATGTTGAGCAATCGATTTTCGGTTGCATCAAATGTGTCGTACTACGAAACCATGATGCCAAAACAAGGTTGGACCCGAAACACGAATTACGGTGGGCCACAGGCAGGTGGGCGAGCCTACGAGATGTCTTTTCAACGCGGCGATAAGGAGCTCAATATCATCATCAACAAAATATCGCAGGGAACAGCCATCAGCGCCAACATCGTGACCAATAACTTAGATAATCGATGTGCGCCTCAAGCGCGCTCGTGCCGTTGACACGACCTTCCAAGTCCAACGCAAGTTTCGTTCTTCCTTTTTAACTGTGATGTCGCAAGCGAGCGTTCGTTTGGGGTAAGCTGCAACACATACCCCCCAATGCCTGCAATCGATCACCAGTCCAAGAGACATGTTAGCCTCGTGATCCCGGGCCTGCTCGGGCCTAAGAGTTCAGCAAATGGTGACGGTACATCAGAGTGGCCGCCGACACCAACGCTAGAGCTTTTACTCGCACGCGCGGACAAACAGCGGGTTGAAAGGTCTGCCGATTTCGAAGCCATGATATTCGAACTATTCGATATCGATGTTGATGCAGAGCACGATTTGCCGGTAGCAGCGGTGACTCGAGCGTTGGATCTCGGCGTCATCGATAAAGGCTGGTGGCTACGGGCGGACCCGGTACATCTACGCGCCGATCGCAATCGACTTATTCTCGCCGATAACAAGGTGCTAGGTATTACACAAGATGAAGCAGACGGACTGGTTTCGGAAATCATGGAAGTCTACGCGGAAGATGGGTGGGTGCTGAAGGCAGCGCGACCCGAGCGCTGGTACCTGAAGCCAACTGATGTTCCTAAGCTAAATACCATACCGCTACCGGCAGTAATCGGCCGCGATATCAACGATTGTTTGCCGCGAGGCGAAGACCACAAGATTTGGCATACGATATTGAACGAAGTCCAGATCTTGCTGCATACGGCAAAGACAAACGTGGAGCGTGAACGTCGCGGGGCGCTGCCCATCAACAGCGTGTGGTTCTGGGGTGGAGGGCGGTTACCCGAACTCAAACACACGCAATGGAGCCATGTTTGGAGTGGCGAACCAGTAAGCCTCGCCCTTGCGCGTCTATCGCAAACGCTCTCCAAAGACGTTCCCGATAGCGCGGAAGATTGGCTGGATTCAGATAATACCCCTGGACAACATCTAGTCGTGCTCGACCAGGGACGCGAGGCAATAGAATATGGCGCCGTGGACGAATGGTATCGGTTTGTAGCCACAATCGAAAATAACTGGATCGCACCCCTGGTTGCCGGATTACACGACAAGAAGGTGAGTAGTGTCTCGATCCTGTTGGAACCGGGCGAACGCTTTCACTTGAATGCAAAAGCTACGCGTCGATGGTGGCGACGCCGGCATCCCTTGCGACGATACTGCTAAGTTGCGCATGAACGCTGGTAAAAAGGCTATATATCGTCGCCCCAACACCAGTGAGCATGCACTACCTAAGGAATTACACCCCGTTCTCGCCCGCGTTTATGCGGCTCGCAACGTCTTGTCGACCGAAGAGCTCGAGCATTCTCTCAATCGACTGCACTCGCCGGAATTACTAAAAGATATCGGTGCTGCCGTAGATCTATTGGCATCATCAATCGTAAGCGACCAGCGTATTTTAGTGGTGGCCGACTTCGATGCAGATGGCGCTACCAGCTGTGCAGTCGCACTACGTGCACTCAAGGCCATGGGAGCCCGACATGTGGGCTACGTCGTGCCCAACCGGTTTGAATACGGCTATGGTCTGACACCGAAGATCGTAGCCTTGGCAGCGGAACAGTCCCCGAATCTATTGATTACCGTCGACAACGGAATCTCGAGTATTGAAGGCGTACGTGCCGCCCATAAACGTGGCATGTCCGTATTAATCACAGATCATCATTTGCCAGCATCGGAGTTGCCGCCGGCCGATGCGATCGTCAACCCCAATCAACCCGGCGATAGCTTTCCAAGTAAGAATCTAGCGGGGGTTGGCGTTATCTTCTATGTCATGATGGCACTTCGCGGGCACTTACGGCAGCGCGGTTGGTTTTCAAATGGCGATCGTAAAGAACCGAACCTGGCCCAGTTGCTTGACCTCGTTGCCCTGGGCACGGTCGCAGATGTGGTTACACTGGACCACAACAATCGCATCCTTGTTAGACAAGGACTAGCCCGGATCAGTCGGAACCGTATGTGTGCCGGTATCCGTGCGCTACTACGAGCGTCGGGCCGGGTGCAGCATCGGATCACTTCAAGCGATCTCGGTTTTTTTGTTGGACCGCGCCTAAATGCAGCGGGGCGATTGGAGGATATGTCGCTTGGCATCGATTGCCTATTGACAGATGATGACGCCGCGGCTGAGGAAATGGCTCAGCGCCTCGACACGCTTAACCACGAACGACGCACAATTGAGTCAGACATGCAGACTCAGGCTTTAAAGGCTGTCGACACCCTTCGATTGACGGCCAATTTACCTAAAGGACTGTGTCTATTTGACGAACGCTGGCATCAAGGCATCATCGGGCTTGTGGCTTCGCGAGTTAAGGAAAGGGTACATCGGCCCGTTATTGCCTTCGCACCAGCCGGCGAGGACGAACTCAAGGGGTCTGCGCGATCGATTCCTGGCCTGCATATCCGCGACACCCTTGACTCATTGGCAGCGCGACATCCCGACCTGTTATACAAGTTTGGCGGCCATGCCATGGCGGCGGGATTGAGCCTGGAGCGGACAAAATATGAGGCTTTTTGTCGGGCCTTCGAGCAAGAGGTAGATCTGCAACTCTCTGACGAAGATCTAGAGGATAGAATTATTTCTGACGGGGAATTGACGGCTAATGAACTGACGCTGGAGTTGGCGGGCCTCGTACGGGCAGGCGGCCCTTGGGGGCAGGGCTTCCCAGAACCACTATTCGACGGGGAATTCGATATTCTCGAACGTAGCGTGGTTGGCGATAAACATCTAAAGATGACGGTGCGAGCCCACGATCAAGCCAGGGCAGTGGGCGCGATTGCGTTTAACCATGCGCCAGATGGTGAACCGCTGGATTGGTCTCGTGCCCACCTAGCCTATAAACTCGACGTGAACGAGTACCAAGGATATGCGTCTTTGCAACTCATCATCCAATACATGGAACCGGCTGAGCCGTAAACCGTGACGCATAGTGCGCACATGAAGATTAATCGTCGAAGCGCCGATCGTGAATCCTAGGGGGTTGACGGTAAGCATAGCCCATGACTCACAATTAGCGATTTACTGCTGACGAATCACGACTGACGAGTACAGAAATGAATGTGCTGGTGTTTGATATCGAAACGGTGCCCGATGTGGATGCCGGTCGTCGCCTGCATGGGCTTGATGGATTGAGCGAGGTCGATATCGGGCGTGTGATGTTTGAAAAGCGTCGGCAGGAGACGGGTGACTCCGATTTTCTGCGTCATCATCTTCACCGAATTGTCGCTATCTCAACCGTTTTGCGTCACGCTGACAGCTTGCGCATCTGGTCACTTGGTGAGATTCATTCAGGGGAAGATGAACTTATGCGGCGATTTTTTGATGGCATCGATAAGTTTACACCTACTCTGGTTTCATGGAATGGCAGTCAGTTCGACTTGCCAGTGTTGCACTATCGCGCGCTGTTACATGGTATCTCGGCGCCGCGGTACTGGGATACTGGGGACGATGACCGAGAATTTCGTTGGAACAATTACTTAAATCGCTTTCATGCGCGACACACCGACCTTATGGATGTGTTGGCCGGCTACCAGGCCCGGGCGGCGGCGCCCTTAAATGAGATCGCTACACTACTCGGGCTGCCTGGGAAAATGGGTATGAGCGGCGCGAACGTCTGGGATTACTATTGTGCTGGTAAGCTACAGGAAATACGCGACTACTGTGAAACAGATGTATTGAACACTTATCTAATATATCTGCGTTGGGAATTGCTGCGTGGTAATTTTGATCATAGACGTTGGGGTCAAGAACAACAGCTAGTCCGGGATACCCTAAAGAATGAAGGTAAACCCCACATGCAAGCCTTTCTCGATGAATGGGACAAGGCCAAACGCGAGTAGCAAGCCCGAAGTGGGAAGCAAGAAGCGTGAAGACCTCAAGATTTTGCACCTGCTACATCAGGCTTGCTACTTGCTACTAACTTAGATCATGCCCAGCCGAGTCGCAGACACCATGTCGCCGCAGAAACACCAGGCCGATATCGTGACTATCGACGCATTGAACCATGATGGCCGCGGTGTCGCACGTGTAAACGGTAAAGTTGTTTTCATCGACGGCGCATTGCCTGGGGAGCGCGTTTCTTTCCAATACATCTCGAGGCGACGCAGCTATGATGCTGGACGAGTAGTCCAAATTCTTGAACCAGCCGAAAATCGCGTTACTCATCCTGAATGTCAATACTTTGGAACGTGTGGCGGCTGCGTGCTGCAACACCTACAAGCCGATGCCCAAATCCAAGCCAAGGAGAAAATCCTGCGAGATAGTTTGCAACGTATCGGCAATGTTAGCCCAAAGCATTGGCTCCCGCCGTTGACCGGTCCCGTATGGGGTTATCGACGCAAAGCACGGTTGAGCGTACGCTTAGTGCCAAAGAAGGGCGGTGTGCTTGTTGGCTTTCATGAACGAAGAAAGTCTTTTGTCACGCCGCTAGCTGACTGTAAGACTTTAGATCCACGGTTGGCACGGTTGCTACCCCACTTGCCTAAACTAGTGGCGTCGCTATCGCATCCCGATCGCCTACCACAGATCGAAGTAGCCGCTGGCGATGAGGACAGTGCGCTCGTATTTAGGCATCTCACCCCACTTACTGAACAGGATCACAAACATCTGGTGGATTTCGGGGTGCGTCATGCCGTGCAGGTTCATCTTCAGCCCCATGGACCGACCTCCACGCACGCCCTATGGCCAGCAGAGGCACCACTACTGAGCTATCGATTGCCGGAGCACGATGTTGAACTTCGGTTTAAACCCACAGACTTCACGCAGGTCAACGCCAGCGTTAACCAGCGCATGGTAGGCCGCGCCATAGAGCTACTGAATCCGCAGCCCAATGAAAACATACTCGATCTTTTTTGCGGTGTCGGTAACTTCACAATACCGTTGGCCCGCTACGCAGCCTCGGTGATCGGCATCGAGACAAATTCAACGTCGCTCGCACGAGCGCGTGACAACGCTGTACACAATGGATCGACGAATATCACCTTCCTTCGATCTGACCTTGACGACGCGAAGATGTTGCTGCCAGACAGCAGTATCAATGTGGATAAGATGCTACTGGATCCGCCACGCAATGGCGCGATGGCGGCTATCAAGAATCTTAAGGCCGAGAGGGTAACGCAAATCCTTTATATCTCTTGTCATCCAGCGACACTAGCCCGAGATAGCGAATATCTTGTACATAAACTGGGCTATAGTTTAATAAGCGCGTGCGTTATGGACATGTTTCCACAGACCAGCCATGTTGAGTCGATGGCGCATTTTGGCCGCACCTAGCAAAACTGCACGATGACTCACACGATCAGCATCGATGTTCCGAGCCAGACACTGACGTTGCATGACGAAACTGGCGATGTCTTGATGCAAACCCAAGTGTCTACAGCCAAGAACGGTATGGGAGAGCAAATGGGTAGTAATTGTACGCCGCGCGGTGAGCATGTTATTCGTGCAAAAGTCGGTGCTGCTCAACCACTCAATACTGTGTTTGTGGCTCGTAGACCGAGCGGTGAAACTTATTCACCAGAGCTTAGAGCCCTGTATCCGCAACGCGACTGGATTCTGACGCGAATACTTTGGTTAAGTGGCCTAGAGCCCGGCAAGAACCGACTTGGCAATGTCGATACCATGCGCCGTCATATCTATATCCATGGCGCGCCAGACGAGGACCCAATGGGTATCCCAGGCTCTCATGGTTGCATAAAGATGCGTACCCAAGAAGTGATTGAATTGTTCGACCGAGTCCCGCCAGGTACTCCTGTTACGATTCTCGGGTAGCCAACACTATGTCCTTGGGACCCGTGATGTTCGACTTGGCTGGAACGACGCTGACGGCAGCCGAGCGTGAGCGATTACTGAACCCGTTGACGGGCGGCGTTATCCTTTTTGACCGCAATTATGAGTCGCTTGATCAGCTCGAGGCATTAACGAACGAGATCCATGGCCTGCGCGATCCACAATTACTGATCGCAGTGGACCAAGAAGGTGGGCGCGTTCAACGGTTCCGCAAAGACTTCACGTGCCTCCCACCAGCTAGAGGCCTGGGCATGCTTTACGACAAAGATCGTGACCACGCCAAGCAACTCGCAGAGACCTGCGGTTGGGTGATGGCAACTGAATTACGGTCGGTGGGAGCAGATTTTAGCTTCGTGCCGGTGCTGGACCTAGATCGGGATATAAGTACAGTAATTGGCGATCGGGCATTTCATAAAGACCCTGATATAGTCGCAGATATCGCCCATGCCTACACGAATGGCATGAAACGCGCCGGTATGGCATCGACAGGCAAACATTTTCCTGGCCACGGCAGTGTAGAAGGTGACTCTCACTTGATGTTACCTGTCGATGAACGCGACTACGCAGACATCTACAACGAGGACATAGTCACCTTTGAACAGATGATTCACTATGGGCTGGCGGCCATCATGACCGCCCACGTCACTTACCCTCGTGTTGATTCACAGCCGGCCGGTTTTTCGGCCGTTTGGATTAAAGACATCCTGCGCAAACGACTCCAGTTTCAGGGGGCGGTGTTCAGTGACGACTTGTCGATGGCAGCGGCCGATATCGCGGACAGCGCTTCTGATCGAGCACGGGCGGCACTTGGGGCCGGGTGTGACATGGTGATTATTTGTAACGATACTACGGCCACGGATGAAATTTTAGATAAGCTCGAATCACACGACGAGCCGGCCGCGCATATACGGCTAGCACGCATGCATGGCCACGGCAGAATAGGGCGCCAAGACCTACTAGCGGATAGCAGTTATCAGCAGGCTCGCGAGAGCGTGCTTAGTGTCGCCTAGCAGTATACAATAGAGGCCCACGCCGGCCAGGGCCGGCGAAACCGGCTACGAACCTGGTGGAGATTGATCGTGGAACGGATCCGGCCCAAAAAGGTGAGACTTGAAAGCTTCAACAACCTCACCAAATCGCTAAGCTTCAATATCTACGACATCTGTTACGCCAAGAGTGAGGCGTCGCAAACCGAGTATATTGCCTATATCGACGAGGCATACAATTCGACCTATAGATTATTAATTCTAATGCATACTATAAAAAATAATTGATTGATTCCATGATTTTGTACGATCAGAATGTGTTTTGCCATTTTTTGCAGATAGGTATCGGCGATATTAACCGTCGGTATGAGTCGACCAACCTTGAGGTATTAACATGGGAAGACGATCCGGTGGAAGACAAGCGAAAATTGCGCTGCGAAAAGCAGCCSTCGCCGACGAGATCGKCGAGAACGTTGTACTCATGGCGGACCGTGACGCTCGTGTCTATTCCTACAACGGTCGCCACTGGGAACGTCTTACTGCATTTCAGCTCGAGCGCCTCGCCTTCAAGTATGGAGGCGCCGAGGCAGCGAGGGCGTCGCACCGCAGTGAAATTTGCAAGCTGATTGCGTTGAGAGTTGCCATCGATGAAGTGACATGGGGGCGCGTCGCCGACCACGAGATTTCTTGTCATTCGGGTGTGCTTGACCTGAAGACAGAACGCGTTCGTTCACACACGCCGGATGACTACCTCGAAGCAACCCTACCCCATGATTTCGACCCGAGCGCAGCTTGTCCAACTTGGGACCGCACTATCGAGGACTGGTTCGGATCAGCCGATGATTCCCGGGCCACCGCGCTGCAGGAGTTCTGTGGTTACATCATCTCGTCTCACGCTCGGTACAAGAAAGCGGGGCTACTCGAGGGTCCTGGCGACACCGGCAAATCGATTGCTGTCGGCATCGCCGAGCAGCTCGTTGGTCGGTCGTCATGTTGTTCGCTTTCAGTCGACAGCATGGATGACCC
>LXTK01000253.1 GCA_001643475.1 Proteobacteria bacterium SPGG2
TACGGGGATTATCTCCTGGGCAAGGTGTCCAAGGTGTTTCCCGGGTTGGGCGGTGAGGTGCTGGACACCCCGAAGCCGCCCGCCTGAGCGCTACCGTATCCCTGTCCCTTCCCGCCGGCTTGCCCTAAACTGATCCCATGTCTGATCCGCTTCGCGAAATCATCTATGTCGGCGATCCCATGTGCTCGTGGTGCTGGGGGTTCGCCCCGGTCAAGCGCCGCATCGAAGAGCGGTGCCACGGCCGTGCCGAGGTCTCGCTGGTCGTCGGTGGGCTCCGGCCGTTCACCACCGAGCCGCAGGATGATCAGCGCAAGACTTTCCTGCGCGAGCATTGGCAGGAGGTCGGCGACAAGACCGGCCAGCCGTTCGCGTTCCACCTGCTGGACCGCGACGACTTCGTTTACGACACCGAGCCGGCGAGCCGCGCGGCAGTCGTTGTCCGCCACCTCGACGGCCAGGCCACGGCGCKSGGGCCGGCGGCAGCGGTAAGAGCGCAGGGCCGCGTGCTGTTCTGGGTTTGCTAGAGGGCACCTGTGGTCGACTGCATGTTCACGCGCTACACCAGAACCGGATCGCGCAGCCGCACGTCCAACCATGATGTCCTGGGGGGTGTCGGCAACCCCGTTCGAGCGCGCCTTATCATCATGGCTCCGCTGGAGAACTCTCATGAGAGCGAAGAGAACAAGAGTCCTCGCGCTTTGCGTAGCGGCGGCCGGTTTGCTGTCCTGCCAGGGCGCTACCGAACGGGCCAAAGGCGACCAACCGCCTTCTCCTGCTGCGCTTGACGTCGCAGCCATCGAAGAAGCCTCCCGGACGAAGGCTACCGTGAGCGACGACGGTGTCGTGCGGATCGGATGGGCGCGCACCGACGTGGCTGTGACGATTGACGGAATGCCCTTCAAGCCGGCCGCCGGCCTGGGGTCGTGGGCGGCGTTCACCGCCACCTCGCGGGGCGCGATGGTCATGGGCGACACGGTTGTCTTTCAGGACGAGGTGGACGCGGCCATGGACGCGCTCTCCGGCCTTACTTCGCAACCCAATCTTGGTGCCATCGTCGCATCCCTAGCGGGCGGCGAACGCGATACGGGTCTCGACCCGGAACGGATCCGCGCCTTTTCGGATTACTGGGAGCTTGTTCGTGGGCAGTATGCCGCCTTCGAGAGCGACTTACGTTTCGGTGCTTCCGAAGTCTACTTACACGAGATGCCGGGTGGTCAGTTCACTAATCTCAAAGAACAAGCTCGATCCCTCGGGCTCGAAGCTCGCTGGCATCAGGTGGCACGTGCCTATGCCGACGTCAATATGATGTTCGGCGACATCGTCAAGGTGACGCCTTCATCGAAGGTAGTCGGAGATATGGCACTGGCTATGGTAAGCGCCGGATTGACCCGGGAGGACGTCGAAGATCCCGACCGAGAGGTCGCATTCCCCGAATCGGTGATCGCATTTTTTCGCGGCGAGCTTGGGCAGCCCTATGGCGGATTTCCCGAGGCGTTGCAAAAAAAGGTCTTAAAGAACGAGTCACCGATGCAGGGGCGACCTGGGGCGACACTAGAAGCGGTCGATTTCGATCGCGAGCGGCAGAGTATCGAGGAGCGTGTAGGTCGACGTATTAGCGACGAAGAATTGCAATCAGGTCTTATGTATCCTGCCGTGTTTGGTGACTATGTGGCGCATCGACGAGAATTCGGTCCAGTGAGTGTTTTACCGACGCCCGTATTTTTCTACGGCATGACACCTAGCCAAGAGACGGTGGCGGACCTTGAGCCGGGCAAGCGCTTGGTGATTAGTTGTCAGGCGATTGGTGAGCCCGATGAAAAGGGCGAGGTCCGAGTGTTCTTTGAACTCAATGGGCAACCTCGGGTAATCAAAGTCGCTGATGATAAGTCGAAAAAGGATGTACCAACCCATCCTAAGGCCGAAGATGAAAACCCCTATCATATCGGTGCCCCGATGCCGGGTGTGGTGGGGAGCGTAGCGGTGGTTGAAGGTCAAGAAATCAACGTGGGTGATCTGCTTCTCACCTTGGAGGCTATGAAGATGGAGGTGGCTATTCACGCCGAACGACCGGGAACAATTGTTCGGTTACTAGCCAAGGCGGGCAGCCAAGTGGACGCCAAAGATCTGTTGGTTGAATTGCAAGGCGAATAACGATTCGTAAGGGTAGGCTACATGGCCACGGATGCGCTAAACTAAAGATGGCCCCCCCTAATTTTCGTGTGTTGGTTAGACCGGGGTATGCCCAGACGCAGCACACCCTATGGATAGAGCACAACAATGAACATATATATAGGTAATCTCCCTTATGGCGTCACCGAGGATGAGGTGCGCACATTATTTGCCGAACACGGTGAGGTCGACCGGGTTACTCTTATTACCGACAAATTCTCCGGCCAAGCCAAAGGCTTTGGTTTTGTCGAAATGCCCGTCCAAGGGGCGGCGGAAAACGCCATCTCTGCCCTAGACGGTAAGGACGTCAAGGGCCGCAACATCAAGGTCAACCAAGCTCGCCCCCGCGCCGAACGTCCACAACGTCGGCCGAGGTAGCCTACCTATTGTTAGGAATACTAAGCGCTCGATGAGCGACGAGCGCTTGGAACGACAATCATATTCTGTGTACATCGACTTTGAAGGAGGCCGCTATGGCCAAAGCCTGCGCGCGCCACATTTTGGTGGCCACTGAGGGGGCCTGCGAAGAACTTAAGACCCAAATTGAAGCAGGCACTGATTTCGCTGCTGCTGCGAAAGATCACTCCCAGTGCCCTTCGGGCCAGCGGGGTGGTGATTTGGGTGAATTTAGCCCGGGGCAGATGGTCAAGGAATTCGACGACGTCGTATTTCATGCCGGGGTCGGCCAAGTACATGGTCCGGTCAAGACGCAGTTTGGCTATCACCTTATTGAGATTACCAGTCGCTCCGAGTAAAGGGCCCACGCCAGGCCCGTGTCGTCGATCAGATCTTTACGCGACCCATAGCTCGTGGTGTCAGACATTGTGACCAAAACTGCTGGGTTGGGGACCACCTAGCCCCTTAGGCCTCTGAAAACATCCAAATAGATTCAATAACTTGTGAATACACAGCCGTTGGGCCTCAAGGATGGCACGGCCTGTGCAGATCTAGAACTCTGCGCCCTAGCATAGTGGGGGCACAAGAGGACCAGGTTCATGGGCGAAGCAGTTCTAGCCATCTTCAAGAGAACCCCTATCATTGTCGGCGTTCTCATTATTTGCACGATCAGCATCCCGGTCCACAGCGCTGTGTATGTCTACCGCGCATCGGACGGGTCTTTGATGCTGACGGACCATGTCGTCAAGAGCAGCGAGTACCGGCTCCTGCGCAAAACTGCGAACGTCCGCGGTGCTGCCGCCATTGTGCAACGAGGTAAGCGGTTCGACCGTGGTAATCCATCGGCGTATGATCGGCTTATTCAACAAACGGCACGCGCTTATGGTGTGGACGCGGCGTTAGTCAAAGCGGTCATGCACGCCGAATCTGCATTTAATCCCTACGCTACTTCACGCAAGGGCGCGTCGGGCCTCATGCAGTTAATGCCCGCCACCGCCGAACGCTATGGGGTCGATGATATCTATGACCCCGTCCAAAACGTGCGAGCCGGAGTGCACTACCTAAAAGAACTGATGCATCTTTTTGATAACAAGTACCATTTAGTTGTCGCTGCTTACAATGCTGGCGAGAACGCGGTTAAGGAATATAAGGGCGTACCCCCTTATACAGAAACCCGCAACTACGTAAAGAAGGTCCTGCGTTTCAAGCGTCGCTATTCCAAGACATTCTAAACGCGGCGTTTTTAAAAGAGCCAGTTCCCCGTACCCAAGGCCACTCATTTACCCGCAAGTTGCAGAAACAGCTCGTTTAGTCTGTGAACAAACCCAGCTGGGTCGTCGAGCTGGCCACCTTCGCTAAGCAGGGCTTGGTCAAATAGCATGTGGCTCCACTCTTTGAAACGCGCATCATCATCTTGTGACATAAGATGATTTACGATGGGGTGCCCTGGATTGATCTCAAGAATAGGTTTCCCGAGTGGCACGTCTTGCCCCACAGATGTGAGTATACGTTCAAGATTTGCGCCCATATTCTGGGCGTCGGCGACCAGGCAGGCCGGTGAAGTGATTAGGCGACGGGTTACACGCACATCCTGAACCTTGTCACCCAGCGCCTGTTTGACACGATCGACAAATTCCTTGTGTTCTTTTGTCGTGTTTTCTTGCTGTTCCTTATCTGCCTTGGTCTCTAATTCGCCGAGGTCGAGCTTTCCCTTGGCTACTGATTGCAGTGACTTTTCATCGAATTCAGTGAGATGCGTGACCAACCATTCGTCGACGCGCTCTGATAGCAAGAGTACTTCGATATCCTTATCGCGGAAGATCTCGAGGTGCGAACTATTCTTCGCTGCGGCGAAGCTGTCCGCAGTGACGTAATAGATTTTGTTTTGATTTTTCTTCATACGGTTTACGTAATTCTCAAGAGACACGTCCTGCGCCTCGCTGTTGGTATGTGTAGACGAAAACCGTAACAGTTTGGCGATTCGCTCCCGATTGGCTGGATCTTCAACCACACCTTCCTTTAACACCTTTCCGAATTCCTTCCAAAAGGTGACGTATTTTTCAGGATCTTTCTTGCTTATATTTTCCAATAATCCCAGGACCTTCTTCACGGAAGCGGCACGGATTCGGTCAATCGCCTTGCTCTGTTGGAGGACCTCACGCGAGATATTCAGCGGTAGGTCGTCCGAATCGATCACGCCACGCACAAATCGCAAGTAGGCAGGCATGAGGTGTTCGGCATCATCCATGATGAACACACGTCGTACATAAAGCTTGATGCCTCGCCGCTGGGTGCGATCCCAAAGGTCGAACGGAGTGCGCGCTGGGATGTACAGTAGAGATATGTATTCCTGCTTGCCCTCTACGCGGTTGTGTGTATAAGCGAGCGGTGCTTCGAAGTCATGGCCGACGTGCTTGTAGAATTCTTCGTATTCTTCTTTCTTTATTTCCTTCTTCGGTCGTGCCCACAGGGCGGACGCGCGGTTTACGGTTTCGTCTTCGTTCTTACCGTCAACCTTCATTACGATAGGAAGATTGATGTGATCGGAAAACTTGCGGACGATGGATCTCAGTCGCAACCCGTCGAGGAATTCGTCTTCGCCCTTTCGAAGATACAGGATCACATCGGTCCCACGGGCTGCTTTTTCTATCGTTTCTAGTGAATATTCCCCCTTGCCCTCGGAATCCCACCGTACGCCCTGTTCCGGCCCAAGCCCAGCCCGACGGGTCTCGACCGTCACACGATCGGCAACGACAAAAGCCGAATAGAAACCTACCCCAAACTGGCCAATCAATTTGGCATCCTTAGCCTGATCGCCGGACAGAGCCTTTAAGAATTCTTGCGTCCCGGATTTGGCGATGGTGCCGATGTTATCCACAACCTCTGAGCGGGACATACCAATGCCGTTATCCGAGACAGTAACTGTGCGCGCCTTCTTGCTGAAGGCAACCCGGATCTTCAATTCGGTGTCGCCTTCGTATAGATCGTCATTGGCTAGTGCCTCAAACCGTAGTTTGTCGGCAGCGTCCGAGGCATTCGAAATCAGCTCTCGTAGGAAGATTTCTTTGTTGCGGTATAGGGAACGGATAACGATATCGAGTAATTGCTTGACCTCTGTTTGAAAACCAAGGGTCTCTTTGTGTGTATCTACGCTCATAATCTAGGTGGACTCCTGAACGACCGAGTACTGGCGAGAGATAGGGGCGCACGGCCAAAGATTCAAGCCTCTTTGGCCAGTTGCGATCATGAAACGGGTGAGGGCAGGACCGGTTTGCAGCCAGAGCGCGTAAGCCTAACTATTTGATATATTTATTATTCTAGCCAACCAATCGTAAATGGGGCCAGCGCGATTACGGTTGGGTAACCTTGACCTTGATCCATTCCGCTACTTGCCTACGGTCCGCGTCGGCGTATTTGATCTCTACCTGGCGGCCCGATTTTAAATCAGCAAAGCGCCCGGTGATGTTGGCTGCCTTAAGGGCGGTCCGATCTAGCCAGATCTTGGTATCGCGGCTAACTTTGATATTCCGGCCATCGGCCTTGATGGTTCGTTTCTGTTTATTGACGCTCTCGATGTTGCCCATATAGGTATATTTGTATGAGAGCCCGGGTGACTTGCCTATGGGTATGAATATTTCGGTTGTCTTCTGGGCGTATGCAAGCGAGATGCTGCCCAGCAAAAGGAGCATCAAGCTTGCCAATGATATCGTACGCATACCTGCTTTCCTCTGCTGCATTGCCAGTCTACTTAACATCATTCGATCATCTCCGCCCGCGCCTGCTTTAATTCGCGGATTGCCGCGGCAGCGCGGCTACGCCGTGAAAAATGACTACGTGCTGCACGTCGGGTCCGGTGTTTGGCTTCCTTCAAATGGGCGACCGCCTGCGGGTGCAGGCCGCCACCAATCAAGACGCCAATGCCATCCTTCGTATCGGCAACCGCCAACCCGAGTAGTTCCTTGGCCCTCGCGCCGCTAGATCGGTTGCTCTGTTCTATGAGTTGAATGCTGGCCCGTATGTTTTCCAGTGCATTGATCACGCGCAGGAAGGCGGCCACCTCAACCACCTGGGTGCCGTCTAGATTGATTCCGCTACCGGTTGCCCCCGCCAGGGCTTGGCCGGCGGGAGAGTTGTTGAATGCGTCGCCATTGTAGAACGCGACTGCACCCTCGATCGTTTCAATAGAGTCGTTATGAAAGAATGGCCCGGTGTCGGCTGCTTCGACCAGCGGCGGCGTGTTAAACGTACCATCGCCAGGTGTGCCGAGCCCATCGTCAGGCGGAACAAATTCGCCGGTAAGATCGGCTGGCTGGTCAGGCAGATCTTCGACCCCGGTATCGAAGTTCATGTTACCGACATCCGGACCGAATATATTCGGGTTTGCATTAGCGCCTGCATTGAAATGGCACGCATTGCATTTGCCAAGCGCGTTGTCGAGAAAGATCTCCTGTCCGCGCTTGGCAACCGTACCCTTCAGCGGCAGCGATAACGTTAGATCTTGCTGGCGCCCTAGTGATAGCTGGAAGGCCTCTAGGGCATCGAGCTCGTCGTCGGTCGGCAGCCGAAAATCGATATCGGGTATGCGATTCAAGCTTTTGGTGAAATGCTGAATCACCGCACCCGTGGCAAACGAACGCAGTGAGCCGTCGCCCGGGGCGCCATCGCCAGACCATCCCGTCCGGGGTCCTTGTCGGCTGTCGATAGAAACGCGCATGCCGAGCGTGTGGGGTACCCCACGAAGATTGAAGTTATTCTCTAGATCACCGAATCCATCCTGGTTCTCGAGAATGAGCCCAAATGCACGCATGAGCTTAGGTCGCTCCAGGGTTTCGAGGGCGGAGGTGAACTCGGCGACAAACAACGCATCATCGGCCGGAAGTGTGGCGATGAAGGCTGGGTCTATCGTGAAGTTGTTGTCTTCACGGTGGCAGGTGCCGCAGGTTCGGCCGTTCCCGTCGAAGGTCTCATCGAAGAACAAGGCCCTACCTTTGGCGATGAGTGCTTGCTCTGGGTCGGGCGGCGGCACCGACTGACAGCTAGTCAATATCGGCACCCCCAACAACAGGATGACGATTAGGGTGATCGGGGATGGCCCAGGGTTTCCCCGAGCGTACACGCGACTGACCATAGCTCCTCCATTTTGTGGTTATTCTCTTCCTCGCGAGAGGGTGCGCGCCGTGATTGTACTATTTGTCGCGGGCGAATGTCTCGCTCTTATCGACGGCAGAGATCGCGGTGGCGTTGATATCGGCGCCACCGCGGACTGTCCTATGACTTAGCGCCGTCGTAAGGTTAGGCCGTCCGGGCGCTACGACTGCGCATCAATCATGACGGCGCGGGTGTCCCTATGCTTGCGAATGGCCTCGTTGATAAAAATGTGTCGCCCGAACAAACTACTTGCGGCCTGTCGCGTCAACTGCTCTGCTTTTTTCAGGTGGGCAACTGCACGTGGGTGCAAGCCACCGCCGGCTAATACCTCGCGAGCATCCTCGGTCTCGGCAATGGCTTGCGCCAGTCTCGTCTGGTCACGCTGAAAGCCAAAGAAACCGAAATGACCGCTGGCTTCGAGCAGTTCAATGTTTTGCCTGATGTTCTCGAGGGCATTGATGACGCGTAAAAATGCAGCGACCGCTACGATCTCGGTGGCATCCAGATGAATTCCACCGAGACCGAATCCTGCCGGGGACTCGTTAAACGCATCATCGTTGTAAAAGGCGACCGCGCCTTCGATGGTCTCAACTGCATTGTTATGAAAGAACGGGCCGGTATCAGCCGCCTCAACCAATGAGGGTGTATTAAAGGTGCCGTCGCCCGGACTACCAAAGCCATCGTCGGGTGGCATCTTCTCGCCTGTCAGATCTGCCGGCTGGTGGCGGAGATCCTCGACGCCGGTATTGAAGTTCAGATTGCCTTCCCCGAAGGGGTTGCCTGGAGCCGCGTTGGCGCCGGCGTTGAAGTGACAGAGGTTACACTTGCCGGTAGCCGGATCGAGAAAGATCTCCTGGCCTTGTTTCGCGACTGTACCCTTCAACGGGAGCGGCAGCTCTAGTTCCTGTTGGCGCCCCAGCGAAAGCTGAAACGCCTCTAAGGCGTCGAGTTCGTCGTCGGTCGGGAATCGAAAGTCAGCACCCTCCTTGCGGTTCGGGGTCTTGGTGAAGTGTTGTTTAACCGCGCCGATGGCAAACGCGCGCAATGAGCCATCCTCGGGCGCGCCGTCACCGGCCCAGCCGGTACGCGGACCGAGGTCGCTCTCGACCGATGTGGGCTGGGCGAGCACGTGTGGGACGCCACGCATGTTGAAGTTGCTCGCAAGATCATTAAAACCATCCTGGTTTTCAAGAACGAGCCCGAACTCGCGCATCAATCTTGGGTTCTCGAAGTTTTCCTGCAGATCCGGATTGAACTCAGCCACGAACAAGGGATCGTTGTCTGGCAGCGTGGCAATGAAAGCCGGGTCGATGGTCATGTTATTTTCTGCCCGGTGGCAGGTACCACAGGTGCGACCGTTGCCATTGAAGGTTTCGTTAAAGAATATTAGGCGCCCGCGTTCGATCAGAGCTTCCTGACGATCGGGAAAAAACAGCTGGCTCTGCGAAAGGGTAGAGAACCCGAGCAAGAATAGGGCCAGGGGAACAACCGCATAACGCTTGATGTTGTGGGAATTGTTTTGGGACATGGTCTCCTCCGTTGTTTTCGGAATCGCATTCGACTTATGCCCCCCTAAAAGAAGACTCCGTGATTTGTGATTGTACTAATGGTGTTTGGTAATTTGGTCCCAACTATCGGTGCGCGCCTACCTTTTGTCTGGCGCATGGCCTTTGGCGCCAGCTAGATCGGAGATAGGGTGACGACAGCGCGAAGGTGGGATAATGGCGTTACCTAGACAGCGGGGCGGTCCCTAACGCGGTCTGTGACGCATTATCCGTTTGGTCCGAGACCGTTACCGACCGCTTTGCGCAGCCGCTCTTGTTCTTGACGCTGTTGCAACGCCCACATGTGTGCGTAGATGTTGCCACGCCTGAGAAGCTCGGTGTGTGTGCCGCGTTCGACAATGCGACCACCGTCCATCACTAAGATTTGGTCGGCATCCATGACTGTGGATAGACGGTGGGCGATTACCAATGTTGTATGGTTGGCGGCAACTTCACGCAGCTGCGTTTGAATCGCCTTTTCGGTTTTAGAGTCCAGCGCTGAGGTCGCCTCGTCAAACACCAGAATACGTGGATTCTTGAGGATGGTACGCGCAATCGCGACACGCTGTTTTTCGCCGCCAGATAATTTGAGGCCGCGTTCGCCGACGGTAGTCTCGTACTCCTTGGGTAAGGATTCTATGAATTCATGAATGTGCGCGTGCTTAGCAGCCTGAATTACCTGCTCAGGGGTGGCATCCGGATGGCCGTAGGCGATGTTGTAGTAGATCGTATCGTTAAACAACACAGTGTCTTGGGGGACAATACCGATACTGGCGCGCAGGCTGGTTTGTGTAACATCGCTTATATCTTGGCCATCGATGAGAATCCGGCCAGCCTCCACATCGTAAAATCGGAATAATAGACGTGCCAACGTAGATTTTCCGGCGCCGCTGTGACCGACCACGGCAATCTTCTGTTGGGCTGGGATCACGAAATCGACGTCGAACAGAATTTGTCGGTCTGAGTCGTAACCGAAGGCCACATGCTCGAAACGGATATGACCTTGCTGAACCACAAGATCTTTGGCGTTGGGTTTGTCCTCAACCTCGAGCCTTCTCTCTAGCAGTCCAAACATCTTCTCCATGTCCGCAAGCGCATGTCGGATTTCGCGATACACGGTGCCCAAGAAACGCATTGGCATATAGAGTTGAATCAAGAAGGCATTGACCATCACCAGATCGCCCAGAGTCATGGTGCCCCTGACTACTCCCTGACTTGCCAACACCATGAGCAACGTCACGCCAGTGGCAATGATGGCACCTTGACCGGTGTTGAGGGCAGCGAGCGACGTTTGCGTACGAATGGCGGCGGATTCCCATGATCGGAGGTTGTCGTCGTAGCGTCGCGCTTCGTAGTCCTCGTTGTTGAAGTATTTTACGGTTTCGTAGTTCAAGAGACTGTCGATGGCGACGGTATTGGCTTTGGAATCCATTTCATTCATGGCGCGCCGGAATTTCATGCGCCATTCAGTGACGAAGAACGTGAATAAGATATAGATCGAAAGCGTTAAGAAGGTGATGATCGCGAACCATGCGTCGAGTTTGGCGAGTAGAATGCCGACCACAAGGCCAATCTCAAGCAACGTTGGTAGGATGTTGAATACGGTAAAGTTCAATAAGAAGCGTATACCAGCAGTCCCGCGTTCGATATCTCGTGATATACCACCCGTTTGTCGGTCTAGGTGAAACCGCAAAGCCAGTTTGTGCAGGTGTTGAAATACTTGAAGCGCGACACGTCGGACCGACCGCTGCGTCACCTTGGCAAATACGGCGTCGCGGAGTTCCCCAAAGAGCGCATTAGCTAATCGCAGGGCACCATAGGCGATGAGAAAGAAAATGGGCAGCGTAAGCAACGCATTCGGCTTATCCAGCGCATCAACAATTTCTTTGATGATTAGCGGGATGCCTATGCTTGCAAGCTTCGCGAGGATGAGAAATCCAAGCGCGATCAATACCCGGCCACGAAACTCCCAGAGATGAGGGAGCAACGTCGCTAATGCCGCCCAGGGGCGTTCGCTGGTAGGCGATTGGGCATACTGACTTGGGCGCACAATAACGTCCTTGCTATAGACCTGAAACGGTTAATTCTACCTGACGTTGTCTTCGATCCCGAAGACAACCACTCGTTGTAGTACGATCGGCGTTAAACTTCGTTGTGATAGATTGCCTCAGCGATGCGTCGCGATGTCTCTACCTCGGCAAGTAGGTCTTCAAGCCGGGGAATCGATTCATCGCGTTCGATCATGGTCGATACGCGCCCAAATCGACGCACCGCATGGGCGTAGAGGCTCCATACTGGATCGATCACTGGGCGATCGTGCGTATCGACGATGTAATCCCCACAGTTGTTGTGGCCGGCGATATGAAGCTGCTGTACACGTTCTATCGGTATGGCATCGATATAGTGTCGCGGATCGAAGTGATGGTTGAAGGCACTGACATATACATTGTTGATATCACATAAAATAAGACAATCGGCGCGTTCTGCCACCGTGCTAAGAAAATCCCACTCGCTCATCATCGATTGCTTGTAGGCCACATAACTCGCTACATTCTCCATAAGAATCCGGCAGCCGAGATAATCCTGAACCTGGCCAATGCGTACGACAACGTGATCGATCGATTCCTCGGTATAAGGCAGCGGCAATAGGTCGTGCATGTTCTTACCGTCGACACCGGTCCAACATAAATGGTCAGAGATCCATTCAGGCTCGACGCGTTTCACCAGGGCCTTCAATTGCTTGAGGTAGTTCCAATCCAGCGGGTCCGTGCTGCCGATTGACAACGACACACCATGCATCACCATGGGGTAGTGTTCGCGAGCACGGTCGAGGTAGTACAGGGGCTTCCCGCCAGGGACTAGATAGTTCTCTGACAGGACCTCTAGCCAGTCAATCGGCGGCCGGTCCGACAGCACAGCTTCGTAGTGAGTGGTGCGAAGCCCAAGACCGAAGCCGAGATAGGGCCGGTTCTGATATAAGGGAGCGGCCACGCCGGCGGATGATGGTTGCAAGCTAGGAGTACTTCTTTGGATACGCTGCCGCGTCGTAGGGTTTACCGGCCTTGCCGCCCAGGGCCTCGCAGCCCTCTTGGCTGAGGACTACCCAACCCTGTCCTTTACAGGCATTCTGTCCCTTACAAGCGTTGTTTGTGCTGGCGCATGACCCTTTACCCTTGCAGCTATTTACGCCGTAGCATTCTACTTTGGCCTCACTTTCTGCGGCGACGGCTATCGGCGTTGCCATGGCGAAAAAGCCGGCAGCGGCGGCGGCAAGAGCGAGTCCAGACAATTTTTTGGTCGTATTCATTACCACTTTCTTCGAAGAATACAAACGTTGAAACGAGAGCCCTGTTCCATTGAGGGACAGTTGCTGGTGTGCTTGGTTCCCGTTATGTTCACGAGAATCTGTACTGGTGGCGGCCTTCGCAGAATTCCACTATGAAGTTGGTGGCCATGAACCGCCCGGTGGGTCTGTATCAGACGACAGCGTTGTTTCGCCGGCGAACGCGAACTCCGGCTGGGTATTGGCGTACTGAAAGTAATTTCCCTGGAGGTAATCAAACTCGTAACTGTACAGCAGTGAAAGGGTGTCTTCATCCTCGACACACTTACCGATTGTCTTCTTGTTCAGAAGCTTTGCGATTTGCACGATCGTCTTTAGAACCAGCTGTTTTATATTGTCGGTTGCGATGTCACGTACTAATGCGGCATCGATTTTCAGAAACTCGATAGGCAGATTTCGCAAATGGCCTAAAGAGGCCAGGCGCGCGCCGAAATTGTCGAGTGAAATGCGACAACCAAGCCTTGTTACATCACGCATAAATTCCTCGGCTGCCTGTGGGTCATTCCCGATCGTGGATTCATCGGTTTCAAGTATCAAGTGTTCGCCGGCTACGCCGTTTTCTCTGAGTGATTGACGAATTAGTGGAACGAGTCCTTTGTTCTGCGGCGCATGTTGCGATAGGTTAATAAAAAAAGAAGCTTTCTGACCGCGTTTGTGTAGATCGGCGAGACCAATCAGCGCGTGCTTGATTACCCATTGGTCAATTTCGTGGATTTGGCCGGACTGCTCGGCTGCGGGCAGGAATTCTCCGGCAGAAATGAGTTCATCGTCATCACCGGGCAAACGTATTAGGACTTCGAAATACTCCGACGGATCACCGATGAGATTGATAACCGGTTGATACACTAGCTGGAAAGCGCCGTAGTCTAGGGCCTTTTGAATGCGTGGCCGCCACGTTTTAAGGTCGCGAGACCCCGATTCGACTTGTGGTGTCCTCGTCTCTTCCTGAGGTGCAGACGTTGCAGCTGGGCTGTGGCCCCGTTTCTTGGCTTGCTCACACGCGCCGTACGCAAGCGACAGAATCTTTTCCACGCTTGCCGCCGTTCTGTCGATCATAATTAGACCGAGCGTGCACTTTGCTGCTTTGGGCTGACCTATCGCGGCCCGCGAGGCGTCTTTGACGCACTGCCTCAGCTTCTCGGCCACTGCCTCTGCGTTTTTCTGATTGTTGTCGTGTAACAAAACCGCAAACTCATCACCGCCGAAGCGCGATATCACGGCGTTGTCGATCGTGTCGCCAAAGTAGTCGGCGACTTGGCGCAACAGTCTGTCACCGGCCGCTTTGCCAAATCGCTCGTTAATGGCCTTGAGTCCATCTAGCTCTACATACAGTAGTGCGCTCGCTTTTCCACCGCCTTTGACTTGACCGACCGCTTTCGCGAGTGCCTGCAGGAAGTAATCTCGTTTATAGACGCCCGTGAGCGGATCACGCAGGCCGGTTTCTCCAGAATCGGTGTCGCTACCACCATGTTTGCTCGCCTCATCGACGACGATCTGTGTACAATCTTCACCGCCGATATTTATTACCGATACGCTGACATAGATTTTCGCCTTAGAACCATCTTTCTTTCTTGCTTGAAACTCCTGGGGTTCTGCTGGTTTTTTGTTGTTCTTGTCGGCCTTGCGCAAATGGCTTTTGAATCTACCATGGTCGCTCTTGTCGATAAGATCCAATACCGGCACCCCTTCCAGTTCTTCCAGCCCGCCGTACCCAAACAAATCTAGATAGGCCCTGTTCGCATCGACGTGCATGCCATCATGGCTATAGCAAATCGCCTCCATCGACCCATCGATCATGGCTTGATGTTTGTTCTCAATTTCTTGGAGCAGGGCGGTGGTTTTCTTGTAGTTGCCCCATTCCTCAACAACTGCCAACTCCCGCTCTATAGCAGGGACGATTCTCGCAGGTTCACTCTTTAGAATTACGTCACGTGCGCCTGCACGCATAACTTCAATGAGATCGGCATCGTTGATTTTTTTTGTGAGAACGAAGAAAGGGAGATCAGGGCTGAGATGTTTAACCGTGTCGAGCGCCAGCATTGCGCCCAAATGTGGTAGGCGATACTCAGATACGACCAGATCCCATTTCGCCTTGTTTAGCGCTGACTGTATGCCGGCCAAATCCTGTACGCGTTGCGATTTAAGCATGTAGCCATTCTTGCGCAACACACTCACCGGGATGTCAGCGTCATCCGCTGAGTCATCGATAATCAGTAGCCGTAGTATCTTTTTGTCCAAAACTAGGAGATCCCAACGATAAGAGTAGTTTAGGCTAAAATCGACGTTCCGTGTACCAACTCTGCGCGCACTGCATGAACTGGTGATGGACGAGCGGTTATACCGGTTGGTTAGGAACTTGCCGTACGTGGAAACACCACCAGGTGATCCGCCTGCACGCGAATACCTACCTTCGCACCCATTGGGGCGTTGGTATGGCTCGGAAACAGTGACAAGACTCGGCCCCCGGTCGGCAATAGTAAGGTGTATAAAATCTCGGCACCCTTGAACGCTTTTTGGGTTACCTTCGCTCTAAGCGGGCTATCGGGGTCGGGTACGATATCGTCGGGGCGAAACAAAACCTCGATAGGCGCGTCGGCGCCCCAGGGATAGGCGCGATTCCCCTTGCAGATACCGATTTCTGTTTGTACGGTGTCGGGGGCAATTAGCGTGCCGGGGAGGAACACCCCTTGGCCGATGAAATCAGCGACGAATCGACATGCGGGTTCGTGATAGAGGTTGTAGGGTGTATCCCATTGTAAGATTCGTCCCTCGTGCATCACGCCGGCCTTATCGGCTAGCGCGAATGCCTCGTTTTGATCATGAGTGACCAGCACCGCGGTAGTCCCTTGTTGCTTCAAAACGTCACGTACCTCTGCGCTGAGGCGTTCGCGCAGGTCAATATCCAAGTTGGAAAAGGGTTCGTCCATGAGGATTAGATCGGGCTTCGGTGCCAGCGCACGTGCGAGCGCAACCCGCTGTTGCTGCCCACCGGAGAGTTCATGTGGGTAGCGTTTTTCCATATCCCCGAGTCCAACCCGCTCCAAAAGATCTATGATCGCAGTCCGTTTTTCGCTGTTTCTGGTCCGACGTAGGCCAAAACCTACGTTGTCGGCGACATCGAGGTGGGGGAACAAGGCGTAGTCTTGAAATACCATACCGAGACGACGCTTTTCCGGCGGCAACGTGAACCCGGGATGAGATACCTCACGCCCGCCGATTAAGATCTTGCCGGCCGCAAGTGGATGAAACCCGGCGATCGCACGCAACACCGTAGTCTTGCCGCAGCCGCTTGGACCCAACAACGATACAAGATTGCCCTCCGTCACGTGCATTGTCAGGCCGCATACGGCGGGATGGCCATCGTAGCGACAATCGACATCAACCAGGGTGAGCAGTTCGGTCAACACATGTTCCTGCTGGGAGATCAGCGCTCATAATAGCAAATCTCATTTCCACGATCTGCCGCAGCCGGGCTAAGGGGCTGCAAGGCGGCGGCACACCTAAGAGCGAACTGCAAAAAGCAACTCAAGTAATGCCTTTTGCGAATGCAAACGGTTTTCGGCCTCATCCCAGACGACGCTCTGAGGCCCGTCGATTACTTCGGCCGCTACCTCCTGACCACGATAGGCGGGCAGACAATGCATAAACATCGCATCCGGTTTGGCTAACGACATGATGTTTTCATCGATCGTGAAGCCCGCAAAATCCCGTTCGCGTTTGGCCTTTTCTTCTTCGTAACCCATGCCTGTCCAGGCGTCAGTCACCACGATGTCCGCGTGGTGTGCCGCACGATTCGGGTCTTGGCTGAGAGTGACATGACCACGGCATGCATCGAGAACGGCACTATCGGGCTCATAGCCTGCGGGTGCGGCGATATGTAGCTGAAAGTCAAGCAAGGCGGCCGCATTCATCCAAGAATGGCACACGTTGTTGCCATCACCGATCCAAGCGACAGTACTGCCTTTGATATCGCCACGTCTTTCGATATAAGTCTGAACATCGGCCAAGAGTTGGCAAGGGTGGCACTTATCGGTGAGCGCATTGATTACTGGCACATTTGAATGGGCGGCGAAGGTCTCAAGTTCGGTATGAGCATGGGTACGAATGACGATTGCGTCGACCATGCGCGACAATACGCGTGCCGTATCTTCTATCGGTTCTCCGCGGTCGAGGTGCGAGTCCCGTGGCGATAAGAACAAACTGCCGCCACCTAGTTGGTTCATGCCGGTTTCAAATGAGACTCGCGTGCGCGTTGACGACTTTTCGAAGATAAGAGCGAGAGTTTTGCCGCGCAATGGTTCGTAACGTTCACCACGTTTTAAGTACTCTTTAAGCTCACATGCGCGCTTCACTAAGCGCCTGATCTCGTCGCCGCTTAAGTCCCTTAGGCTAAGAAAATGTCGCGGTGTCATGCCGATCCCAAGAACTCCTTAACGAGTTCGGAAACAGTACGGGAGATCTGATCAGCCTGTTCTTCTGTGATAATCAGGGGCGGTAACAGGCGAACCACATTCTCTACGGTCACGTTGATCAGCAAGCTGCGTTCAAGCGCAGCAGTCACGAGTTTACCGCAGGGCCTATCAAGTTCGACTGCCAACATGAGACCTTGGCCGCGCACCTGTTTGACGCCGGCTACGTTGTTCAAAGCTTCGCGTAAGGAACTTAACATTCGCTGGCCCAGATTTGCAGCACGATCGGCAAGCCCTTCGCTCTCCATCACCTCGAGGACCGCCAAGGCAACCCGACAGGCCAGTGGATTACCACCGAACGTAGAGCCATGATTGCCCGGTTGGAAGACTTCTGCCGCGTCACCACGTGCGAGGCAAGCACCAATGGGTAGGCCATTGCCAAGCGGTTTGGCGAGACTCATCACATCGGGATGAATGCCGCTGTGTTGATGCGCAAACCATTTGCCGGTTCGACATAACCCCGTTTGTACCTCGTCGAGCAAAAGCAACCAATGGTGTTCATCGCACAGAGCACGTAGGCCGTTTAGATAATCGGGCTGGGGAATTACGATTCCCCCCTCGCCGAGGATAGGTTCAACCAGCACCGCCACGATATCGTTGGCATGCTGTGCAACCTGCCGTACCGCCTGGAGATCGTCATAGGGGACGCGACGAAAGCCTTGTACCAGGGGTTCGAATCCAGCGTGAACCTTGCGATTGCCAGTCGCCGATAGCGTCGCCATTGTGCGGCCATGAAAACTGTCTTCTACGACGATAATCGAAGGATTGCGAATCTTGCGGCGGTGACCATAAAGGCGGGCAAGCTTTATAGCCGCTTCGACGGCTTCAGCCCCGGAGTTACAGAAAAACGCGCTCTCCATACGGGAGAGCTGACACAAACGCTCGGCGAGTTGTTGTTGTAGCGTGATTCCGAACAGGTTGGAAGTATGGACAAGCTTGCTGGCTTGTTCGCACAGGGCTCTAGTTACGGCCGGATGACAGTGCCCGAGCGCACACACGGCGATGCCAGAAATCGAATCGAGGTACTCTCTATCGTCACTGTCCCATAGTCGCGCGCCCTGGCCACGCACAAAAGACACCGGGGACCGGGCGTAGGTTTGCATGAGCGGTTCGTGTGTCATAACAAATCGAAAGCGCCCTGCACGCAGGGCGCTATCGTTGATCGCAAAGATCAACAGAAATTCTAAGTCCTAGTCACACAGATGTCCAAACAGCAAGCTCGGCCATAGACCAGGCGCCAACCTGGATGTCAGTTGGCTTTAACCAAAACTAAAGATGACTGCCGGACTTAGATGTGATGCGGGATGAGTCCCAGCAATCATGAAGAACAACATCGGGATCGAAAGCATGGTATTGGTACGCGAAGCCAGTAACGCAACGCGCCCTGCGCTAGCCTTTTCCTCATCACTCGCTTCAACGATACCCAAAACCTTCTTCTGATTAGGCCAAATCAACACCCATACATTAAACAGCATGATGGTGCCAAGCCACGCGCCAATGCCGATATAGGCCGATCCGCCTTGCAAGGTAAAAGCGTCCATAAAACTATGGCCCGGAAAGCGGATCAAGTAATAGGCCCCAGTAATCCAAGTGGCGGCCGCTGCCCAGCGGAACCACAGCAATGCGCGTGGGGCGATGTGTTTGGTGATGCCAGCTGCCGTGCCATCGGCTTTTGCTTGGCCCAGGCCCGGCACTTGTACAAAGTTAAAGTAATACAGCAAACCGATCCACGTAATGCCTGCCAGAATGTGCAGCCATCGGTCGAGCACTAGTTCCATCGCAATCTCCCCCTGACTAAATTCTGCCTACGTTGTTAGAAACCCACTTGCAAAGACGTACAAGATAACGGTTAGGACCAAACCGGAGATGATCGTACCCCAAATGGAGTCCAGCGGGTTTTTCATGGTTGTTTTCCTCTCGGAACGGATCGTTGAGTGGAATTGGTAAGGATCTAGCCTAAGGCAGTTTTGGCTGGATTTCAAGTGAACCTGGTGCCACCTTTGCGCTACTGGTAGGTTTGCAAGTTACAAGATTCGAATACCGATTTATAATCGTTTCCACGTTCCTATCATCTACATGTGAAACTTGGTCAACATGGCTGCGATCAAAAAAGTCGTTCTTGCGTATTCTGGTGGTCTCGACACGTCAGTCATACTGAAATGGCTGCAGGACACCTACGGTTGCGAGGTGGTCACATTCACCGCTGATATCGGACAAGGTGAGGAGATCGAGGTCGCGCGAGAAAAGGCCCATCGTTTCGGGGCAAAAAAAGTCTACATCGAGGACCTAAAGGAAGAATTTGTACGTGATTTTGTGTTTCCCATGTTCCGCGCCAATACCCTCTATGAGGGCGAGTACTTGCTGGGGACGGCAATCGCCAGGCCGTTGATCGTCAAGCGCCTGATAGAAATTGTGACCGAAACAGGCGCTGATGCAATCGCCCACGGCGCAACCGGCAAGGGTAACGATCAAGTGCGCTTTGAGCTTGGGGCTTATGCGCTGAAACCCGATATACACGTGATCGCACCTTGGCGAGAATGGGACCTCACATCGCGCCAGAAGCTGCTTGCCTATGCGCAAGAGCACGGCATCCCGGTCGAAAAAAAGCGGGGCACCGAATCACCTTACTCCATGGATGCCACCCTGTTACACGTCTCGTATGAAGGTGGTGTGCTTGAGGACCCGTGGATTGAACCTGACGATGGCATGTGGTCCCGAACCGTGTCACCAGAAACTGCACCCGACGACACAACATATATTGAGTTAACATTCGAACGCGGTAATGCGGTAGCGCTCAATGGAGCATCAATGACGTCGGCGTCATTACTAACCGCACTCAATGATTTGGCGGGACGCAATGGGATCGGGCGTATTGATATCGTCGAGAATCGCTATGTCGGTATGAAGTCACGAGGTTGTTACGAGACGCCCGGTGGTACCATCCTGCTTAAGGCTCATCGAGCGATTGAATCGATCACGCTTGATCGGGAAGTGATGCACCTAAAGGATGAATTAATGCCGCGTTACGCCAGCCTTATTTACAATGGCTACTGGTGGAGTCCCGAACGCAAAATATTGCAGTTAGCGATTGATGCGTCCCAAGAGTACGTCAATGGGCATGTACGTCTAAAACTCTACAAGGGAAACACAATGGTTGTTGGCAGACGCTCAGAAAAAGATAGCTTATTCGATGCCGACGTTGTTACCTTTGAGGAAGATGCTGGGGCCTATGATCAGCGTGACGCGGATGGTTTTATCAAGCTAAACGCTTTACGTATGCGCTTGGCGGCACGAAAGCAACGGCATTGAGATGGCAGCGTGGAGTAACTAGGTTCACAGGATTTCCAGCTTGGTGGAGGTTGACGTGGGCGACGGGCGAGATCGAGAACCTACTGTGGCCATCATCATTCCTGTACTCAACGAGGCCACCCAGGTCGAAGCCGGCCTACAAGCCCTATATCGATACGACATGCTCAATGAGGTCATTATTGTCGACGGAGGTAGCGATGACACTACCGGCGACGTCGTTCGTGGGTTTATCGGACAAAGCAGTGAAGCCAAATCTATCTTTCGCTTTGCGGTAGCGCCTCGTTCCCGGGCGCTGCAGATGAATACAGGTGCACTGCAGGCGCAATCCGATGTCCTGCTGTTCTTGCACGTCGATGCTCGCCTGCCAGATTCAGCCATGGACAGTGTCCGTGACGCGATTAAACGAGGCGCATCTTGGGGACGGTTCGATATGTGCCTCGATGATGATGCTGTAATCTTTCGCGTCATCGAATGGTGTATGAATATGCGCTCGGCGTTGACTGGTATCGCCACTGGTGATCAAGCGATCTTTGTGCGGCGCGATGTCTTCAGAATGCTTGACGGTTATGCGTCCATACCGCTGATGGAGGACGTGGAATTCTGCAAACGTTTAAAATGGGTAGGTCCTCCCGCTCTGATTTGCAAACACGTGAGAACATCTACGCGCCGCTGGCGACAGTATGGGATTATCCGAACCGTGATGCTCATGTGGTTCCTGCGTTTGCTTTATTGGCTGGGGGTTGCCCCCAAGACTGTGGCGCGTCTTTACCCAGACGCGCGATAGACGATGAAATCTCCTGACCTAATTCTTTTTGCCAAACAGCCGATTCCAGGCGAGGTCAAAACTCGCTTGCAGCCGGACTACAGCCCCGAACAAGCGGCGCAAATCGCCGAGTTTCTTATTTGTGATACGGCAAAACTGGCGGCGGCTAACTGGCCCAGCGATGTGTATCTTTATGGTGCGCCGGGCGCGGATCATCCGCTTTTTCGTCGCTTGGCCGAGAAATTTCGTCTTCATTTGACAGCGCAGGCGGACGGGGATCTGGGGCTTAGGATGTTAACGGCTCTGCGTCAGGGCATTGAGCGCCGTGGCGCTGCCGGTGTCTTGGGGTGCGACGTACCTCATTGCCGAGGAGCCATCCTTGAGCTGGCTCACGCGAAGCTTGCGCGTGGGGACAATGTCATCGGACCGACCGAAGACGGCGGTTATTATTTTATTGGATTACAGCAGGCACCAGGGGCCTTATTTGAGCACATTGAGTGGGGCGGGAGCCGGGTCGTCGAGACCACTTTGCTGCGGGGGCAACAGCTCGGCATCGCTTTCGATATGTTACCAAAACTAACAGATATCGATACCGGTGACGACCTTTGGATCACCGCACATCAATACGAGCCGTTGCGAAAGTTTCTCTACAACCTCCTCGCTGGCAACACCACAAGGCCTGTCGATAGCCTCTACTGAATCGCGAGTTCGTTTCTCAGACCAAGGATCCACCACAGCTGCTACCGCTACCGGCCGTGCATCCAAAGCAATGCGGGCCTACGCTGATCACACTATCTGTGAGATCGTTGGCTTTGATGTCCCACAAATAACGATGTGATCGAGTACCGAGCGGCAGATCAAGCATCTGGTTGAAATCACAATCATAGACACGCGCGCGCCAATCGACGCTTAATAGGTGTCGACACATGAGACCCGGCACAGTGTCAGCATTGAAGTTGTCGCTAAGGAGCTTCTGGTACGTCTGGCGTTGCCCCGTCCGGTCTAGGTAATGGGCGAAACGATTGATTGGCAGATTGGTGATCGTCAACAAGCGATTGAATTGGATTCCGAAGTCATCGAACAGACGTTGTTTATACTCTGCTTCAAGCTTGGGCTGGGGTGGCGGTAAGCTCGCACCCCCGGGATTGTAGACAAGATCAAGGGTGAGCCCCTCGTTGATCCCGTAGCCATGCTTGTTTAATTGTTGCAATGCCGCGATGCTTTTGTCGAATACTCCCCGGCCTCGCTGTGCATCGACGTTTTTCTTACTGTAACAAGGCAATGAACACGCTAATGTTATCTGGCGCTCAGCATACCAACTGGCCAAGTTTTCCTGGCCCGTCTCAAACAGCACCGTGAGATTGCAGCGCGAGATAACTTCAGCTTCCATTGCGATGAAAGCATCGACAAAACGCCGAAAGTTTGGATTCATCTCCGGCGCGCCGCCCGTGATATCGACTCGGGCAATAGCAACAGATTCTGCCCATCGCAAGATCCGTTCCATCGTTTCCCAAGTCATAATCTCTTTGCGGTTGGGGCCAGCATCCACGTGGCAGTGGTTGCATGCTTGATTGCATAGGCGGCCAACGTTGATTTGCAATTCGCTCAAGTTCGCACGGCGCAGGGGTCCGAGGCCGTGGGCGTGTAGGTGACGTGTAAAACTTTGACTCTCTTCCGAGCGCTTGGTAATTGTTATTGGTATTACCATGTCTTGCATATCTACGAGTCCAGCGGGGTGATGGTTGCGGGGCTCAATGTAACAGTATCTAAATGCAGCGGCTTTGCGCTTGGACGATACTCCCACAAGTTTGTTAGAAAAGGAACGGGCTATCGTGAGGTGGCATCTCCTTTGTGACTAGAGATGCCTGTCAAAGTTCCTGCTTGTGGGCCGGTAATCTATTCAGAGTCAGCCTGCCGTCGCAAGCACGCTAGATAGTCTTTCTCTGATGGCTGACCGCCGTGCCGCTGAGCTTGCCACAAGGCTTCTGCCAAACAGTCCATCATCTGGTGCTCAACCATATGGGAATCATCGAAACGCTCGCGTAGTGCTTGATAGATATCTATGACCCCCGGCGGGCGGTCGGTAGTAATCTGTTCCTCGATGGCGATGTGTAAACCCATATGTAAAAAGGGGTTAGTTTCGCCGAAGTCTGGCAAATAGTCCCGATCTTGAAAAGACTGTGGATTCTCTAGCACCGAATGATATTCGGGGTGGCGCAATGCTATTTCCACCGCGATCTTCTCAATCCCAGTTAGTGGGTGTTCTTGACGAAAGGCGCACCAAGCGCGAAAGAACACTTCGCGCATTTCACCGCGCCCGCCCCCGAATGACATATTGTCCTCTAAGGATTACAAGCGCGGACGAGGCCGAGCACGACCGAGTACTGATACAAGTGGTTCGTATTGTCCAAGGGCCCGATCTCGCCGTTACCATAGATGCCGATGACGGGTAGCTTAGGAAAGTATTCCTTGACGAGCTCCAGGTCACGGTCTCGGTTGCCAAAGAAATTGGGTCCTCGACCCATGCAAGGGAACAGCAGGGCAAGGTCCGGTTGGTCGGCGAGTGCGCGGCGCGTGTTTTCTATCACCGAGCGCATGTCACGTTCCGCCGCAAGTGCATCACGCATCGCCCAGAACAAACGCTCGCCTCGATTCAGCGGACGTGACAGTGTGATCGACTGGTCTTTGAGGTTTGCGGACACAATGTGATTCAGGCGGTAGCGGCCATCGCGAATCGCGGTGCTGGGGTCGCCGAACGTGACGCCACCCATGATGAGGTGTAACGGTATGCGTTTCATTTCACGTACGCCAATCGGTAGCGCCTTAACGAGAACATTGAGCGCTGGATAATTGCCCAGGCGAAGTACGTCATAACCGTGGACTTCGGCAACCTCGATTGGAGATGTTAGCGCCCTTACTCCTTGTGATGCGTTGATGGCGGTTTCGGCCCCATCGATAACGACCTCAACACAACCACCATCAGCAACGCGACTACCGCTCCAAACCTTAAACGGCCCTTCACCTTCGAGACCCACAAGTTTTCTGAATACTGCAAAGGCCGGTAGTGCTGCATCCACTCCCGCTCCCAGTCCTTGTCCTCAAGGATGTCCAACGTTTGGCTGCCGCTACTGCGCAGGGCTTCAGGCAGTGACTCGCGCAAGGCAAGCGCGTC
>LXTK01000002.1 GCA_001643475.1 Proteobacteria bacterium SPGG2
ACCTTGGACGTGCCAATATCAAGACCGACGATCATTTTCTTGTCAGTGTGTTTTTGCATTCTTACGGCGTTCCCCGTAACGCAAGCATTTCCGGTTCTTCGCTTACCGGCTCGGCGTGTGGCGGATGACCGTCTTTCCAGCCTATCGTGAAGCCGTTGTTGTAACGCATATCGATGTAGTCCAATAGAGATCGTAGGGAATGATGATACGGATCAGCTCGATGTTGATACCTTATTCTGGGTTCTTCTCGCTGACAAGGGTGTGGGCCCAATCGAGGATGGGTTGTACTCGGGGCGCCAGCAGCTTTCGCGTCTGTTGGTATTCTAACCAGCGAAATTCGTGGTGTTCGGGCCGACCCAACTCCGGACTTATTGGCAATGCAACCGATTGGTCTTTGGTTTCCGCCACATAATAGCGGGCAACCTTGCCACGCCCGTAAGGGGGTGTCTGTCGATAGTCTTGACCCCAGTAGAATGTGAGCGCTGTCAGGGTCGTCTCTTCTTCTACTTCACGGATAGCGCTCTTTAACGGATCTTCCCCGAGTTCGACCAGGCCCTTGGGAAAGTCCCAATAGTTGTACGCACGCAGTAACAGATAACATGGTCCATTGGGCTGTCTTCGAACAATGATTACACCAGCCGAAAGCGCCTTTACCTGCACACGCCGCCTCGTGCTACTCCGCGCGTAGGGCTTCGACCGGATCGAGCTTTGCCGCCCGATGGGCGGGAAACACACCAGCCGCAAGCCCGATCAAAATAGCGAGACATTCAGCCAGCAACACATACAACCAGGGGGTACTGATGGGGAGTGCGGGAATCAATACTTTCAACAAGTATGCACCACCGACACCCAGAATGAGCCCTAACAGCCCACCAATTGCCGCCAGGAACGCGGCTTCACCCATGAATAGCGCCAACACTTGTAGGCGGCCCGCACCAAGCGCGCGTAACAAGCCAATCTCTGCGATACGTTCATTCACCGCAATAATCATGATGGTCAAAATACCAACGCCGCCGACCAGCAGTGAAATGCCACCCAACGCACCGACCGCAAACGTCAACACGTTTAGGATGGAACCCAACACGTCAAGCATTTGTGCCTGGGTGGTAATGGTAAAGTCTTCAACGCCGTGTCGTGACATGAGGGTGCGACGTATGCCGGCAACAATCTCCTCCACCGGTGCTTGCGCGGCATAGAGCAAGTCGATTTCCATTAAACTATCGCGATTGAAGAGCTCCAGTGCTTTGGCGGCGGGAATATAAACGGCGTCGTCGATGTCTATACCCAATACATTGCCCTTGGATTCCATGACGCCGATCACACGATAACGATCACCCCCGACGCGTATGCGCTGTCCAAGTGGATTGGCAGAACCAAATAATTCACGTTTGAGTTTGGCGCCCAATACCGCGAATGCGCGCGCCGCCCGTGGATCATCGTTGGGTAGAAATCGTCCAGCCGAAACCTTGAAGCTATAGGTCGAAGGAAAATCGGCACCGGCACCGGCTACCAAGGTACGTCGGCGCTTGTTCTTGACCTTGGCCTCGGCGTTCCCCTGCACGATCGGTACGGTTGTTAGTATGTGTGATACGCGCCGCAAAGCTTCGGCATCTTCGATTGTCAGCGGCCGAATCGTTTTTAGTAGCCCTGGCACGCCGTGGGTAAGGGTGCGACCGGGTGTAACGATGATCAAATGGGTACCGAACTGCGTGAATTCAGACAGTACGTAGCGATGGATGCCTTCCCCGATCGATGTCAGCAACACAACCGCGGCTATTCCGACTGCAATGCCCAGTGTCGTCAACGCCGAGCGTAGTCGGTGGGCGAATATGGCGCCGGTAGCGAGACGTGTGAAATCGAGAACGGTCATTTTATCTCCGTGACAACGCCTGCGCCGGATCGAGACGTGCCGCCCGTCTTGCCGGCAACATGCTGAATAACAGCCCAGTTCCCAACGCCACCGCCAGCGCCCCGACTATCGCCCACCACGGGGTACCTATGGGTAACGCTGGGTAGAAACGCCCAATGATCCAACCTCCCATCCTGCCAATAACAAGCCCCAGCACGGCACCGATCAGTGAAAGTGCGCCGGCCTCCGTAACGAAGAGTATGAGTATGCATCGCCCGGATGCCCCCAGGGCCTTTAACAGACCAATCTCTGCGGTACGTTGTGAAACTGCGACCAGCATGACATTCATGATCAAGATGCCGGCCACCGCCAGGCTGATGGCGGCGATGCCCGCTACCGTGAGCGTGAGTGCGTGCAGAACATTATCGAAAGTCGACAGCAGCGCATCTTGCGTAATGACGGTGATGTCGTCTTCACCATCGTGGCGTGAGCGCACAATGTCGATGATATCCTTCTGCGCCAGTGGAATCGCTTCGCGCGTACGTGCCTCCACCAGAATGCGAAACAAAGAGGCGGTGTCGAACAGTGACAATGCCGAAGCCACCGGTACTACCACGATCTCCTCCACATCGATGCCGATGGTTCGTCCCTCCGATGCGAGCACGCCGATGACGCGAAAACGACGATCGCCCAGCCGCACCCACTCGCCCAGCGCCTTGTCGGCACCAAAAAGCTCCTGGCGAATCTTGGCGCCAAGTACACATACTGGGGACGCCCGCCGTGGATCGATTTTTGGCAAAAAGCGGCCCTGAGCCATAGTCAGATGACGCACATCCAGAAACTCGCGGGTTGAACCGACTATGATGGACTCACGATCTCGCCGACGGTAGGAGACGGCTGCGCTACCTACGACGATAGGGGCGACGCGGCGAACGGCCCGACTGCGATTAAGCGCCATGGCATCGTCGATGGTTAGGTCACGCGGGGTTTCGCCAAGCAATAGCGGCGGACCGCCGGTTGTCTCTGAGCGCCCCGGTAACACGATAAGCAAATGCGTCCCTAACGACGCAAATTCGGCGACTACGAATCGGCGTGCACCTTCACCGAGTGAAGTCAAAACGACCACCGCCGCCACACCGATGGCCATTGCTAATAGCATGAGCCCCGTACGTAACGAATACCCCCGCAACGACTTTAACGCGAACCCCAATATGTCGGCGGCCATCATGTGCGTTTACCCGTCGTGGTATCACTATCGATGCGCCCGTCTACCATGTGGAGGCGGCGCCTGGCTCGTTTCGCGATGTCAAGGTTGTGGGTGACAACAATAAGCGTAATGTCGTTGTCATTGAGCCGCTCGAGGATATCGAGGACATCTTTGCCGGAAGCGCTATCGAGATTACCAGTCGGCTCATCGGCCAGGATCACGGCCGGTTCCATGACGGTGGCGCGCGCGATGGCCACCCGTTGGCGTTGTCCGCCAGATAGCTGATCGGGTCTATGGTGTGCCCGGTCAGTAAGACCGACGGCATCGAGAATTCGGCTTACGCGTACTTTTCTCTCTGCGACCGGGACCCCCGCCAATACCATCGGTAAGGCGATGTTCTCGGTTGCACTTAGGCGTGGGACTAGATGAAAGAACTGGAACACAAACCCGATTTTGTCACGCCGCATTTCAGCTTGCGCTTGATCAGACAACGCCGTGACATCTTGGCCATCGAGTATGTATTCGCCTGAAGTAGGTTGATCAAGCAGGCCGAGGATATTGAGTAGCGTGGATTTACCGGAACCCGAAGGTCCCATCATGGCGATATATTCGCTACATTTGATATCTAGGCTCACGTCATTCAGCGCATGGACCTTTTGGTCACCGACCTCGAAGATACGATGAACCTGCTGTAGCCGAATCACTGTTTAGGGGTGTTATCTTCGGTCGGAGCTTCTGGTATTACGTGTGCCCCTGCTTCCACACCCTCGCGCTCAACCGAAACAACAATCATTTCCCCGTTCTCAAGACCGGAAACCACTTGTATATATTTCCAGTTGGCTAGCCCTGGTTTGAATTGGCGTTCGGCAAGCGTTCCATTATCGGGGTCATAAACGAGCACACGATATCCCTCCAGTACCGCTTCGGTCGGAACCCGCAGAATTCCCTCACGGGTGTCGAGTATGATCTCGATATCGGCACTGTAGCCAGGCAGAAGATTCTTGATTTGCTTTGGATCGGAGAACGTTGCCTCGACTTCCACCGTTCGTGCTTGCTTTTCGCGATCGAGTACGTAGGGTGCGACTCGTCGTACCCTACCTTCGAAATGTTGTCCTGAGAACGCGTCCAGGGTGATTCGTACCGGTTGTCCGGGACGCACTGCCGGCGCATCGACTTCGTCTATGGGCGCTGTGACATATAAACACTGTCGTCCTATCAGGTCGATAGCCGGCAGTGTCGCGATCCCTGGTGGTGAGGGTGTTACAAACTCGCCGAGTTTAGCGTTGATTTCTGCCACAATGCCGTCGAATGGTGCCCGCAGTATGGTGCGCTCGAGCGCCGCACGAGTAGCGCTAACGCGTTTATTACTGACCTGAGTGGCAGCACGGGCCGCGCGACATGCGGCGGCGCCTGCGATCGCATCGGTGACGGCTCGATCGACGCGATCTTCGGATACGAGCGCTGAGCTTTTGAGCTTGAGCAAACGTTTCGCTTCGCGATCAGCGACATCCGCCAGTACGCATGCTTCCTCTTCACGTGCCTTCGCGGCACTCGCCTCGCTTTTGACCAGGTCGACCTCTGCCTTTAGATCATCGTTCCATAGACCCAAAAGGACTTCACCTTTCTTGATGTGTTGACCCTTACTGACCGGGAGCAGCGCCACTTGACCCCCCGTCGGTGGCGCCATCTGCGCCCGTTGACAGGCCTCTACCGTACCAGCACGTGTATTTGCTACGCTCGACTCAACGCGGCCGGTGTCGACTTGTTGCAAAATGACTGGAATCAGTTTCGGTCGTGACCAATACCACACTGCGATGAAGACGAGCACTGTCAGCGCAATGACCGCAACTATGCCCCAGTACTTGCGGCGGGGTGGGTTTTTATTCACATTCATGTTGTAACCAATGACTTCCTGAGAACTGGTCGGTTCATCATCATAACTAAGCTGGTGATCGCGTTTGTGTCACTCGTCGATGTGGACACCATATTGATTATGATCTTGCCAATGCCGGTAGGCGAAAACACGCTCGATAAAGTCTGCGCGAGCTTCGGGTTGGGCTAAACAGCACTCGTCTGTGACCGGCAACAAAGGCCAGTAGGACATCAACGCCTGCGCAAAGATACCAACGCCAAGGGAGCTCGGCTCGCCGCTATTGTCATAGACTTGTACGTCGCCAGTGCCACAGCTGGGCGATTGGCTTTTAAAAATATAACCACTGATGTTCTGGAGTTTCGGTGCAATCTGTTTGGCGTAGTCGCGAAGCGCCATGGTTATGTTTAACTCCGGATTGTCTACACCTACGGCTCGCGGCTGGGTTGGTTTACCCTGCAGCCTTATTGGTGGACGGGGTACACCCATCCCGATTGCCTCCTCTGGGCAAATCGGGACGAAATCGAATAGTTCGCCAAGCGTTTCGACTATGAGCGGATCGCATTTGTGGCTACCGTCGTAACGCACCCGATTACCAAGCAGACAACTACTTACACCAAGGCAAATTCGCTGCATTGGGCTAGGAACTGGGTCGGCATGTCGCGCCGTTATCGGACATTGACCTGCGCACGTCACAAATCGATTAAACATTATGCAAAAGACGGTGCTCACAAGATAGCGCCGGCAAGCAAGTACCCGCAGGGCCATCGGTTTTGCTCGTTTTTTTTGCAATTCCTAATAATGACCGCGAACGACGATTAATTCTTGGGTACGCAGACAACTGTTTTATTTGAAACTTTCAACGGCAAACACACAACGTGTGCTATCCCTCGTTCATTGTAGTGTGCAGACGTCTGTTTTCTTTGGAACTTTTAACAGACCATTGACAGTATGCGCGTGCTCATTAATCTATGCAGTGTTGTGCCATGAGTTGACCGTGAGCTCGGGCTGACAGAAAAAATGGACCCTAGCCGCGATTGTTGCGGACCAAGAACAGTCGGTCACTGGCAGTAACACCTCGTGAAGTCCTCGATTTGGGATGGGTCGGGCCGTTTTCCCACAAATTGCCCGTGGGGGTAGTGTGCGCGAAATTTTGCTTGCAGCCACGGGCTGCAGCAATTGGGTCAGTATTGGCTGGTTTGGTCAGTAGTGCCGGCCGAATAATGACGGGGAAGATGGGGGAGTTATGCGGGCGCGACAAACACCGTGGTTTTCCACCGTGTGGGCGAGACACCACGTAGGCCAACTGGTAAGATCGGCGATGGCGTGAACCTAAATGTCCAGTACAAGTACTGATATTCAGGGCAAGGGATCGCCGACCGAATTGCTTCAGGAACGGGACGCGTTAAATCGTGCCCTTCTCGCTGCCTCAGCCAGTCTGGCCGAGGCAAAAGACCACGACGCGATACTACGATTCGCATGTGACATCCTAGTCACGGCATCGCCCAGGATTCGCCTTGCCTGGATGTACCTAGGCGAAGCCGGCGATGCCGCGGTGCGCCCTAGCTATGCCGTTGGCCCGGCCCGCGCCTGTGCGCCGCACCTTGGGTGGGGCGGCGGCCCACGCGCCCAACAATGGCGGGAGTCCCGTTTACACGCTAACGGACAGCCTGTTGTGTCCGATATCCGAGCCGATGCCCAACTTGGCCCCGGCCGCGAACGCGCATTGGAGAACCAGCTCGAGACTTGCGTATGCCTGCCCTTTAGCGATGGCGACGCGCGGCAGCAAGGTTTGGTAATGATTTATGCCGACCAACCTGATTACTTTCAGCGTATCGGGCTACACCCCTTTATCGCATTCGCGCAGCTCGGGCGCGTCGCGTTCGAGCAAGCCACCAACCGCAAGCAGCTACAGGATATGGCGACGATTGATGCGCTGACTGGGCTCCTCAACCGGGGCGCCCTACAAAAGATCCTGGAAAGCGAGCACGCGCAGTCACAACGCAGCGGTCACCCCTATACCCTGCTGCTCTTAGATGTAGATCGCTTCAAGATGGTGAATGACACCTACGGGCACAGTGCAGGTGACACCGCACTGGCGGCAGTAGCCAGCATCGCCGAACGATCACTGCGTGAAGGAGATTGGGTCGCTCGCTGGGGCGGTGACGAATTCTTATGTCTGCTCACGGATGCCGATGATGAGAAAGGCGCGGTGATCGCTGAGCGGTTGCGTGCCCAGGTGGCTGAACAACCTATCGCTTGTGACGGCCGTAATATTCCAATCAGCATCAGCGTCGGTCTTGCTCACTACCCGCAGGCTGGCGATAAGTTGGAAACTGTGCTCACCGCCGCCGATGCTGCTTTATATGGCGCCAAGCGCCGCGGTCGCAATCGGGTAGTGAGCAGCAGTCGGGAAGCGCGCGGCGTGTTCTCGATAGCGGGTCAACTGGAGTCGGCCTTGCAGTCCGGGCGCTTGCAACCGGCGTTTCAGCCCATCGTTGAGCTCGACAGCGGTCGTGTTGTCGGCGAAGAGGCACTAGCCCGCATTATCACTGAAGAGGGTAACTTGCTGGAGGCGGCTGCATTTATCCAGGCCGCCAAGCAATTGCGTATTGTCCGTCGGATCGATAGCCACGTAATGCGTGAAGTGGTGCAACGCTGGGTGCAGCAGTTCTCATCGGGTAAGACGATAGCTCGTTTCGTTAACGTCTCGGCAGACCTCTTGCGACATCCGGAACTTGTCGACGATGTTCTTCATACGGTGATGGACAATGTCAGCACTGGTAATGGCCGCGATAAACCGCTCGTCATCGAGATAACCGAACGGGAGTTCTTGAATAATCCGCGTGAGCTACGCCAGATACTGGCGCCGTTCCTAGACTACGGTATGCAATTGGCGATCGATGATTTTGGTAGTGGCTACTCATCTTTTCAGTACCTAGCTGATCTACCGGTGACCTATCTAAAAATCGATGGCGCTTTGGTACGTCGGGCGCCTAAAGAATCAAAGGTGCGGGCGATCCTCAAAGGTATTCGCGACATTGCCGACGACCTCAACCTAACCACCCTGGCTGAATGGGTCGAGGATGAGGTGACCTCCGAATTGCTAAAGGAAATCGGTATTCATTGGGCCCAGGGTTACTATTTTGGCCGCCCGCAGCTACACGCGGGTAAGGACAATATCCTAGGTATCCGCTGACATGAGGCTTTACCTCGTCCAGCACGGGGAAGCGCTTTCCAAAGACGTCGATCCCGAGCGTGCCCTGAGTGACGCCGGCCGCGCAGATGCCGAGCGCCTCGCCAGGTTTCTTGCCCCTAGACGCCTCACCCTCAGTCGTGTTCTGCAAAGTGGTAAGTTGCGGGCACAACAAACGGCGGAGATCCTTGCTGGCGCTTTCGCCTCGGACTTAACGCCTGAGGAGGCCAACGGTCTCGATCCGCTTGACGACCCTCAATCACTCCTTCGCACCATCGCCGGCTTGCAGGAAGATGTTTTGATCGTGGGGCACTTGCCATTTTTGGCCAAGCTAGTCGGACAGATGCTTATTGGCACTGATGATTCCCTCGTTACGTTCGAACCTGGGACCCTGGTGTGTCTTGAACGCAGCGAAGATCGATGGTCAGTCGCCTGGGTTGTGCCGCCGGCGTTGCTAAAGTCGTAGCCGTAGACCTGCTTACTCATTCTTGTTGTGGCCAGACCGTATGTAATAGGCTTGCCGCGGCCAGACACTCCCATCCAAACGGCAGATAGCCGGCATACCCCAGCAGTGGCATGTGAAAGATCTCGAAGCGATGGACAAACGGGATCGAGTACTCCCAGTGCCCCAGGCTCTGGTAGTTCCAGAGCTCCCAGAAAAATCCACAAACGAGGGCGGCCAGCACCGCCTGCCAAAGCCGGCGCCAATCACCCGTGGTCACAGGGGCGAAGATAGTTTCGCGGCCGTAAATTACTTGTAGTGCAGTGATAATCACGAGCGGCGCAATCCACAAGAGAGAAAACACATGCTCAGGCCAGACACCTATGGCGGTTAGTCCAGCGCCAGCTATCAGCAACATCGTCCACGCAAGCCAGCGCGCGTCAATGATCCGTATTGGCCAGGCGTCTGCCAAGCCCTGATTCAAGCGGGGAAAAGACGCGAGCCAATCGCAGGTACTCAGCACTGCTGGCAAGACAGTGGCAAACGGAAGGGTCGCATAGAGAAAGTACTCCCAAGGGCCAAAATCACTGATGCCCACGTAGTACCAGCTCTGCACAAAACGATTCAGGTATTCAAAGAACCACCAAAAGCCGGCGCTGAGCGGGAATAGCGATACAAAATAGCCGGGGCGATCACGCAATAGGCAGTGACCGGTACGAGTATGGGTGAGCGCGTTGATGACTAGGATATAGCCTAGCCATAACGGGCTAAACGTGAATGCTTGCCACGTCGTGAACCAAGAAAAGCGATTCCAAGCCAGTACCCAGGCGACTATCACGATGGCCACACCAAGCCAACCCCACCACGGGAATGGTGTAGGCGCTGTCACGATTTCTGTTGCCTGCTTGGCTTTTCGAATTATCCGATAGACGAAAGGCAACAGAGCAGTGATAACTAATACAGCAAGTAAGCAGAATGCCCACCATGAAAACGGTAGATGGTCAATCGACACGGTGGTCGGTGGAAACCGCAGATAAGGCGCCAGCGGCTTTCCGATGACAACGATACCGACTAATGGCAGGCCGACTAACATCAACCCCAGTGGGACGAGAATCGCAAGCGCCTTAGTCATGTCACGAGCTGGTATTCAATTCTATTTGAACTGGAACCAGGTTATTCGACTTCAGCTAATAGCATGTCGATCATTCGTTCGGCCTGCGATAGATAACCGCCGCCGAACAAGTTCAAGTGATTGAGCACATGGTAGAGGTTGTACAGGGTTTTGCGAACCTCATAGCCAGCCTCCAGCGGATAGGCTTCCCGGTAGGCGTCATAGAAACGCGACGGGAAACCACCAAAAAGCTCAGTCATGGCCACGTCTGCTTCATGATCGCCGTAGTAGACGGCGGGATCGAATATGACTGGGTGTCCATGTTCGTCGAAGGTATAGTTGCCTGACCACAGGTCGCCGTGTAATAGCGAGGCTACCGGCCTACCCGCTCGAAAGAACGCCCCAACATTAGCAAGCAATCGCTCGCCTCGGCGTTGTAATTTGCCGCCATGGCCATTGCGTTTGGCAAGTTCCAATTGGAATCCGAGGCGATGTCGCTGCCAGAAGTCGACCCAATCACTTGACGGTGTATTTACTTGCAGGGTGGTGCCGATGGTATTGTCGTGATGCCACCCGTAGTGTTCGCTGAAGGATCGATGTAGTTGCGCCAATTCCTGTCCGAGGCGCGTCATACTCTCTGGTTGCGGTTGTCCCTGCTCTACATACTCGAGCACGAGGTAGGCCTGATCACCCGACGTTCCCCAGCAGATGGGTGCGGGTACGCGGATCGCCTGGGCGTGGGCAATCTCATTCAAGCCAGCCGCCTCGGCTGTGAACATGTCGAGTTTCGCGGCGTCATTGGATTTAACGAAGTACCGCTGATCGCCCCCCTGGACCACGGTGGCCGCATTGATACAGCCGCCGCCAGCCACGTGCTGGCCGTTGGCGACAAACGGTCGGCCGGTAGTCGTGGTGATGTGTTCTGCAACCTCAGGCCAAATCAACATGTTGGCTATCCATATGCACTTGACGTAACCCGGAGATACCTGCCGCCTGACGGCCAATTCTACTGGCTCGGCTAAGGGTTGGCAGACCCGCGGAGACTGGCCAACTGACATTTTGGTCTATACCCCCTGAATAGAGCCAGCTAGATCAATATGGTCCGACGAACTGGGCCCGTAGACAGGCGGGGGACTAGGACGATGTTGGATAAGGCCTTTCGCTGGCCTTTTTGCATCCTCCGCTCCGCGGACGGCACCTCCCTGTGCCGCTCCTCAGCTTGCGGTGGATCCTTCTACCGCCAACGGCCACGCACCCCGGCCTTTGCGAATCAACAATCTGCCAGATTTATCGAGGTTTCAGATCGTTTGATCTAACGAGATTCTAAGCACACCAAGGTGGCCTGGTGTTTGCATTGGAGTGGGCAACAATCGTCAGATGCCGAATGCGTATGGCGAGAATTGGCTAAATTCATGACATTCTGGAGTTCCTCAGTCACATGGCTTCGGCTCACATCATAAGCGGCCAGCGTTGGTCGCTGCGTACCAGTCTGATTATCACCATTGTCGCAATGGGGGTACTCGGCCTGATGCTGGCGCTCCTAAGCGGTACCATTTATCGCAATCAAGCGATTGAGCAGCACCGCACCGCAGTTGTGCAGATGATCGAACAGGAAGCCGATACGTTGCTGGATGAATTGAATCGGCGATCGCAACTGCTGCTCCAGCCTTTACAAAACAGCTCCGGTTTTCGCGCTCTTGTTCGCCAAGGCAACCGTGCTGCTATTGAACGACAGTTCAAGGATCATATACGGGCACATGCCGACGAAATCAAAGAGGCTGCGTGGATTAGAATCGCCGCCTATGATACAAAATTTCATCTAATCGGTGAATCTTCTATCAGAGTAATCAATCGTGACCTTGATCATCAGACCTGTAGCAACTTGTTTCCGCTGGTTACCGGCGTGAAGGAATTGGGTCATAGGCGTGGTGTGTCGGGTTTCTGCGCTTCGAGCGAACGTCCTTATTACGCGATCATCGTACCGGTAAATCCGGATGCGCCTACCGGTTACTTGCAGGTGGTGATTGATCCCATTGGTCAACTTACAACCATAGAAAAGATTCTTGGCATGCCGCTACGCCTCGGGTTTAGTGGGGCGAAGCTTTACGAATCCAGCTCATGGTCGAAGTCGGCCGCGACTGATGGAATGCTAACCGTTGGCTATGCGCGGCCGATCTACGGTTCTGATGAAGTAGTTACGATTGTGGCTACCGACGACATCACACCATTTCAGAAGAAGCTCACCAACACCCGCTATGTGGTCATGGTTGCTGCTGTAGCTATTACTTTGATCGCCGTGATAATCGCGTTGACGATCCTGCAACGTACCGTGCTTAATCCATTGCAGGCTCTGACTGATCAATTACGCAAAGTTCGACAAGACACGGTTCATCTAGGTCAACGCGTCCAGATCATGGGCAATACGGAAGTGAGCGAACTTGCAGCTGGGTTCAACGAAATGACCATCCGCCTAAGGGAACTATATGAGAGCTTGGAACACATGGCTTTCACCGATCCATTGACGAAGTTGCCGAACCGCATGCTTTTTCATGATCGTCTGCATCAGGCCATCCTCAGTGCGAGGCGCGAGGGCAAATCGTTCGCCCTGCTAATAATGGATCTCGATCGATTTAAGGAAATCAACGACACCCTCGGCCATCACGTTGGCGATTTGATACTTGAGCAAGTAGGGGAGCGTCTGCGCGGTATGTTGCGAGCGAGCGATACTGTCGCGCGCATGGGTGGCGATGAATTTGCCGTCCTGCTCGGCGCGGTAGATAGACAGCAAGCCGCGATGGCGGCTCGCATGCTCGTAAAAGCGCTCAGGCCGTCCTTTATGGTTGAAGAACAGCGTTTTGAAATCGGTGCAAGCATTGGTATTGTGCTGTACCCGGACCATGGCGAGGAAGCGAGTGTGCTTACCCGGCGCGCCGATGTCGCAATGTATGCGGCCAAGAACACCAATAGCGAGTTTGTGTTCTACACATCTGCGCTGGACGAACACATGCCGAAACGCCTGGCGTTGATGGGAGAACTACGCCAGGCCGTCGACTATGAGGAATTCGTGGTTTACTACCAACCGAAGGTAAATCTGCAAACGGGTCATGCTGCTGGGGTGGAGGCGCTAGTACGCTGGCAACATCCGACCAAAGACATACTTCTGCCAGACACCTTTCTGCCATTAATGGAACAAAGTGGACTGATAAGGAGTTTGACGTCAATAGTTCTGAGTGCCGCCCTAAAGGCCTGCCGTGAGTGGCATAGGGCGGGGTTGGACATTCCAGTATCTGTTAATTTTTCGACGCGCGATCTCCAAGATCCATTTTTGGGTGACAACTTATCGGACCTTGTGAATGAGCAAGGAATCCAACCCGAGTGGCTTGAGCTTGAAGTGACGGAAAGTACGGTGATGGCCGACCCTGCGCGCGCGATGGATATTCTGGGCGATATAGCTAGCAAGGGTATCCAAATAGCGCTCGATAATTTCGGTACTGGCTATTCTTCACTTGGTTATCTCAAGAAACTGCCAATCGGTGCCGTGAAGATTGATCGCTCCTTCGTGATCGGTATGACTGAAGATGAGCATAACGCCACCATCGTTCGCTCGAGCATCGATCTTGCCCACAATATGGGCCTTAAGGTCGTGGCCGAGGGTGTCGAGAACGCCGAGGTCATGACCCATCTGAAAAACTTGGGCTGTGACGCTGCCCAAGGCATGTTTATCAGTCGTCCAATGCCTCTGGATGAACTGCTGAGCTGGCTAAAGAGCTCTACTTGGGGCACGAAACTGCCGAACTAACGTCGGCCGCTCCTCGACCGCTGTTCCGGCAACTGCTCCTCGACCGCTGTTCCAGACGCGGTTCTACCTCCTCCATCCATGGAGTCGTGCGTTGCCCTAACTTCCTGCATCTGACCGCCATGGATGGCGGAAATGCAGAAGGATTGTTGGGAACAATCCCTGCCTTGCAGGTCGCCCGACGCGGTTCTACCTCGGCAACCGCTCCCTGCGTTGCTCTACCTCCTGCGTCCCTGCAGTCGTCCTGCATCTGACCGCCAGGGACGGTGGAAATGCAAAAGGATAGTTGGGAACAATCCTTGCCATGCAGTCGTGCGTTGTTCTAACTTCCAGCGTCCCGGCAATTGCTCCTGCATTGCTCTCGGTTGCTGCTCCTGGCGCAACTCTACCTCCTCCTTCCCTGGAGTCGTACCTTCCGACATCCCTGTCGGTCGCCTGCGTACGCGGCATTAGTGCGTCTCGGTAACTGCTCCTGCATTGCTCTAACTTCCTACTTCCTTGTAGGTCGCATGCACGTCAGAACAATCCTTGCCCTGGAGCTGTACCTGCCGGACGCATATGAGCGGCCTTCGGTTGCCCTTGTGTTCGGTTTGACCGAAGGGGCGAAAAAAACCGAGCCTGGCGAGAAAACCTAGTTTTGACGGTCGCCCTTGCTCTTATGATGTCGCTTAGCTGGTCGAAAACCCGATGAAGGAAACGTAGTGGTCGACGCACCGTGTTGTGTGTTTTCGATCACCGGTATGAATCGAGGAAACTGGAAGTCGATGCCACCAGCCCCACCCAAGCCGTCGTCTGGCGTTTAGAGGTTGCCATCGGGCTGTGGAGCGCTTTACCGGCTACGTCTGGTGGGGCATGATTCATCTGCTACTGGCAAGGACAATGGAGTGCATGCGTCGATGATCGACATCAGGTATGTCAAGCAGGAAGGGACGTTCCTAGTCCGCAATCGAGGGGATGGTCCTGACAGCTCGGGTAGTGTGCAGAAGCTCCTTGGCGCGCGGTTACACGTTGATGAATCCGACAATATCGACGGTTTGGTGCCGGCCACGGATATGCGCGATAAAAAAGGAAAAGTTCGCAGCGGATTTGTCGAGGCGAACCGTCTTTCGGCAAAGCAGCAACTCAAGATCTTCTACCTCGATGTCGGTCAAGGCGATGCTACGCTCATCGAGGCCGAGGGCGCTATCGTGGTGATCGATGGTGGCCCCAACCGTGGTTTCCACGACGACCTCATTAAGCGCTTAAAGAAACTCCGCCAAGCGGATCTCGATGCCGGGCTCCCAGCGCGCCAGCGGCTTCGCATTAATGCCATTGTTGTCACGCACTTCGACCTCGACCACTACGCCGGTCTCATCAAGGTGCTTGAAACGAAGGATTTCGAGATCGGCCGCATTTACCACAACGGATTACCCCGCTACAGTAATACGGCCGGCAAAGATCTGAATCTTGGTGATCTAGTCAATCATGTCGATGGCACACGATCCATCAGCGCTGATCTTGGAGACATTGCCTCCGCGAGGCAACTCCTTAGTTCTGGCGACCTCATCACTGCCAAGGGTAACGACAACAAGTTCGCGAAGTTCCTACGTGCCGCGGTCGCGGCATTTGACGATGACCGGCTTGGCTCCATGAAACGCCTGGTTCGCCGCAACACAGCGGGTAAGCCAGCGGTATTGCCTGATACCGGCCCAGATCTAAGCGTTGAAATTCTTGGACCAGTGACCACCAAAGAATCGGGCGCAATTCGGCTGCCCGTGTTCCCCGATCCTCATAGTGTCTCTAAGAGCAATCCCAATCCGTCGCCATCGGAATCGCACACGATCAATGGCAACAGCGTTGTGCTGCGATTGGTTTATGACAAAACTACTTTTCTTTTTGGTGGCGACCTGAACCAGCCAGCGCAACGGTACATTGCTAAGCGCTATCGCAGCCTCGCGCCATTTAGCGCCGACGTCAATAAAGCGTGCCACCATGGCTCATCGGACTTTGACCTTGCCTATCTCAAAGCCGTCGCACCAGATGCGACAGTTTTTTCTTCCGGTGACAACGGCTCTCACGATCATCCGCTGCCAGATGCCATGGGGACTGCCGCCAAGCACAGCCATGGCAATTTTCCGCTGGTCTTCTCCACCGAACTCGCGCGCGAGACCGGTAGCGATGGGATCAAATTTGGCCATATCAATGCACGTTCTAACGGCAACCTGATTGTCATGGCGCAGAAAAAAGAGAAACCTTCGTTAAAGAAGACCTGGCACTCGTTCCGACTACCTTTTGCCGGTCCGTTCGCAGAGGATCACAGTGAGAATTAGCCTTTCTTGGCTAGTGCCGCTACTAACATCCGAAGTGCCTGGCCTCGATGGCTTAATTCATTCTTGATTTCGGGTGGCAGTTCGGCGGACGAGCAATTGTGCGTTGGTACGAAAAACACGGGGTCATAGCCAAAGCCATTGTCGCCTCTCGGTTCGAATAGAATGCGCCCTTCCCAGGCGCCCTGGCAGATGATGGGGGTTGGGTCGTGTTCATGCGCGAGGTAGACCATCAAGCATTGGAAGCGCGCGCTGCGATCGCCTTGCGGCACATCAGTAAGCGCTTGTAGAAGCTTATCAAGGTCGGCTTGGTCTGAACTGCCGATGCCCGCATAGCGCGATGAGTGAATCCCTGGCACGCCGTCTAAGGCATCTACCTCAAGACCAGAATCATCAGCAATGGCGGCGAGCCCAGTTTTTCGTGCTGCGTTGCGTGCCTTCAAGATGGCGTTTTCGACGAAGGTAAGACCTGTTTCCTCAACGTCGGGGACATCGAACTGAGACTGTGGGAGTACTGATAGATCCAAGGCGGCTAACAGCTGGGCGATCTCACGCACCTTGCCAGGGTTATTGCTGGCAAGGACAATTTGTCTAGTCATTCGCGTATACCAAGGGCCTTGCGTTGGTGCTCGATCAGTTCCTGAATACCTTTCTCGGCTAGCTTGGTCATAGCGAGCATCTGTTCGGTCGTGAAGGCTTGCCCTTCGGCCGTTCCCTGGATTTCGATAAACTCCGCCGTTTCCGTCATCACAAAGCTCATGTCGGTGTCGGCGTTTGAGTCTTCCGCGTAGTCGAGGTCCAGTACCGCCTCACCATCGTAGATCCCCGTAGATACAGACGCGACGAGATGACGGACCGGGTCGGTATCGATGAGGTTGTGCTCTTTTAGATAGCTAATTGCGTCTATAAGTGCGACGCAACCCCCGGTGACCGAGGCGGTACGCGTACCACCATCTGCTTGAATGACATCACAATCTACCGTCAGCGTGCGTTCGCCCAGAAGTTTGAGATCGACGGCGGCACGGAGTGCGCGGCCAATTAAACGCTGAATCTCCATGGTTCGTCCACCTTGCTTACCGCGCGCGGCCTCGCGTCCCATACGTTGTGATGTGGAGCGTGGAAGCATACCGTATTCGGCGGTTACCCAACCTTGGCCCGAGCCCCTCAAGAAGGTAGGCACTTTTTCTTCGATGCTGACGGTGCAGATTACTCGTGTCTCACCGAATTCCACCAATACAGACCCTTCGGCATGACGGGTGTAGCTTCGCGTGATACCGACTTCACGCAATTGATCAGCTTTACGCCCGCTAGGTCGCATTCTGCCTAGCTATCTTATGAAATGAATTCACGACGGATCCTTAGGGGAGTGTTATGGGGCGCACTATTTTACGTCTCGTGCACTGAGAATGAAAAGGTAAGCCGATCGACTAGTCTTTCTCGATTCGCCGAATATACTTTTCCAATTCTTCAATCTCAGTTCGGATCGATTTCTTAGGCGTTTTGTTGTTTGTGCGTGCTTTTGTCTTGACTGGTGGCTTTTCGGGCGCCGGCTTCTTAGGCGGAGCCTTTTTTTGTGCCAACATTCTGTTCTTAGCCATTTCCCATAGAGCGTCTTGATCGACGTTTAAGCGCTGGTTCGCCTGCAGCGGTTGCGTCGTTGGGGCGTCGTCCTGCCAGCGCAAACTGACCGCACTTACGTTGTCGCAGGCACCCTGCCTACGATTCTCGGCTTCTATGGCTGTTTCCTCTAAGCCCTCGTCCAGATATTCGACATCTAAATAACCGGCCAATTCGCCGGGGGAAAATGCCTCCCACAGACCATCAGTGCACAAAAGCAACACATCGCCACGCTGCAGCGGTGTTTCTTCGCCGATGGTGATAGAGGGCTTGTTAGGCCCTCCTAGGCACTTCAACAGGCGGCTCTTTTCAGGGTGACTTAGCATCTCCTCTTCTGTTAGTACCCCGTCCCTTCGCATCCTTTCTGTTGCCGTATGGTCCAAGGTTCTTGTTAGTACCTCGCTGCCACGAAAATGATAAAGCCGGCTATCGCCGACATGCGCCCAATACGCATAGCCATCCTGTACCAGGCAGAGTACGCACGTTGTTCGCGGCTCTATCGGCTCCCGCGACGTCTTTGCAATTTGAACGATCGCGTTATGAGCTTGAAGTACAGTTAGCGCAAGAAACGCGGATGGTTGGGTGATGGTCCGTTGTTTAATTCGTTCAAACGCGCGAATACAAGTTTCCGTCAGCGTCTCGGCTGCGATTTCGCCACCCGCGTGTCCGCCTAGCCCGTCGGCCACCGCTATGAGCACGGCATTATCACGCTCCGCGTGAGCGATACGATCCTGATTCGTCGGTCGTGAGCCGGACGAAGTGTGATGAGCGAGCTCGTACTTCATACCAATATGATCAGCGATTCCAGGGAAGCTTTTCGCGCAGCCGATCGAAATACCCTGGCTGTTCGTCTTGCATGCCCGTGATCCAACTACGGTTGAGGAAGTCGAGTAGCTCCTGCACGCTCTGCGGCCGATCTGCTTGGTCGAGTCGTAGGCACCAGTCGACCGCTTGCAAGAGTTCTTTCGAATAACGTCGAGCAAAAGTGCGTACCGCCGGTTTGAGCTTGTCATCGACCACGCGTTCGGTCGACGGCGGCGGCGGGCGACCGCTCATACACGCCCACATCGATGCACCAATGGCATACAGATCGCTCCAGGGACCGACTTCCGCATGTCGATGCTGTTCGATCGGCGCAAAACCGAAGGTTAGAGTATGCGGCCCAGTGAGCTTACTGTTCTGTTCTACAAGTCGAGCAGCGCCAAAATCGAGCAATAATGGCCTGCCACCCGGCCGCAGATAGATATTCGCTGGTTTGATGTCGAGGTGTAGCAGATTGTTTTTGTGTAACTCCCATAGTCCTAGGAGCAACTGTGGGAATATGCGGCGAATGAACTTCTCGCTAAGTCTTCCAGAATGACGCTTGATGTAACTACGCAAGTCCTTACCGCGCTCATAATGCATGACCAGATATACGGTGTTATTGGCCCGGAAGAAATCGGTAACGCGTACAATATTGGGATGATTGACCTTAGCAAGTGCGGCTGCCTCATCGAAAAAGCGTTTCAGGCCCTTGCGGAAGGTATTCGAGCTGGACTCGCCACTGATGCTTTCAACACTCGCGTCTTCCAGGCGTCTGGCTTGGTCGGCAGGGAGGTATTCCTTAATGACGACACGCGCCTCCGTTTTCAAGTTGCTGGCCAAATACACAATACTGAAGCCACCGCCGCCGAGAGTTTTCTCGATACGGTAACCATGTAGCTCGAAACCTTTTGGCAGGGCTTCAGCGAATTTCATGAAATCACACCACTCTTAATTTTTATCACGCATTGCTAATAACCCGTACGCCCCCTGAAACATTCCGGTTCAACGAAGGCGCCAAAAAGATCGCTTCCTATTGGGAGGCTTGTACACCGGGTGGCCAGCCCTCTTGGCGAAGCTCGCTGCCGACCGGCGAACCGAGCTCTAATACTTGTTTACCATTATGAAACATAGCTTAAAATGAGGAAACTGGCGATCCTTGGGATGGCGGGTCATGGGTGGTTGCTAGTGGCTGGTTACGGATCTATAGCTTGTTTAAGGGCTTCCAAGGGGGGCTTTGATGACATATAGCATGACCGCTTTCGCGCGTTGTGATGCGGATACTGAATGGGGTAGCCTGGCCTGGGAGGTGCGATCTGTCAATCATCGCTATCTGGAAGTAAATTCTCGGTTGCCCGACGAGCTGCGCAGCCTGGAGCCGAAGATCCGCAAGCTCGTTAATGAACGCCTGGCACGGGGCAAAGTCGACTGTAACCTGCGCTTCCAATCGAAAGATCTGACGAACAGTGAATTCGAGCTGAACGAGGCGTTAGTAGAAAGCATCGTAAATATCGCTGGAAAGGTTCGGCAAGCAACGCCCGACGTTTCACCCTTGCGAACTGTCGATGTCCTGCGTTGGCCCGGCGTGTTGAAGACATCGGAAGTAGATGCCGACGCCCTCGCCAAAGCGGCGCTTGATCTCTTATCTCAATCTCTGGATGAATTCTTGGAGACACGCCAGCGTGAGGGTGAACGCATGCGCGACATTATTGAGCAGCGTCTGGACGCAGCTGTAACCATTGTAAGCGGCCTTAGGGAAACGCTGCCAGATGTGCGGCAAAACTTCCGCCAGCGTCTCGAGGAGCGATTGGCAGAATTAAAGCAGGAGCTCGATCCGGCACGGCTGGAGCAAGAGATCGTGTTGTTCGCACAAAAAACGGACGTCGAGGAAGAACTCGACCGTTTGCAGACACATGTTGATGAGGCGCGTCGGGTTTTGGGCGGTACCGGTCAGATCGGGCGCCGTCTTGATTTTTTGATGCAAGAGCTAAACCGTGAAGCGAACACGTTGGCAGCCAAATCAGCCGATATCAGTGTTACTAACGGGGCCATCGAGCTCAAAGTGCTCATTGAGCAAATGCGCGAACAGGTACAAAACATTGAGTAATGACGGCGGACTTCGCCGGACACCCACTGTCTCATGAAATCTGGAACGTTGTTCATCTTGTCCGCGCCCTCGGGGGCTGGAAAGACCAGTCTTGCCAAGGCATTGGTTGATGCTGTGCCGAACTTGGCGGTATCGGTATCACACACCACTCGACCGCCGCGCCCCGGCGAGGTGGACGGCGTTAACTATTTCTTTGTCGGTGAGCAAGAATTCCGGGCCATGGTCGAAGCCGATGAATTTTTTGAATACGCGATCGTTTTTGACCATTTCTATGGCACCTCGCGTGACGCAGTCGAGCGGTTGTTGCGTCAAGGCAAGGATGTTGTTTTGGATATCGATTGGCAGGGCGCGCGTGCTATTAAAGCTAAGATATCGCGGGCGGTAAGCATCTTTGTTCTGCCCCCATCTCGACACGAGCTGCGCCATCGGTTGAGCGGGCGGGGCCAAGACTCTCCTGAGGTGATAGACCGACGGATGCGCGATGCGGTGTCTGAAATGGAGCACTATGGGGAGTTCGACCACATCGTCATGAATGATGATTTCGATGCCGCGGTACAGGACCTAAAGGCCATTATTCGGGGCGACATGAGAAGTGTCAGACCTATTACTATCGATATCGACGCGCTTTTGGGTAGCACCTAGAAAAAGCCCAAAATAATTGCTAAATTAATGGTTTATCAGCGAACATGCCACGCAGCCTGGACTCGCAGCTCGAGTGGCCGGGGGTGGCAATAAAGTAGAGGTGAGGAATGGCCCGAATTACCGTAGAAGATTGTTTGGAAAATGTAGACAATCGTTTTCAGTTAGTGCTCGTTGCTAGTAAGCGGGCGCGCCAGTTGGTCAATGGGGCAGAGGCCTGTGTACCGAAGGAGAATGACAAACCTACGGTACTCGCGCTGCGCGAAGTTGCAGGCGGCTTTGTGACCAACGCCATTCTTGATGACACCGCGGTGCAGGCCGGCCTTGAGGGCGATGACGACGCAACCGACATCCAGACGAGCGAGGTCCAAGCCGAACCACGCGGAGAGTAGCAGCCCGACGAACCGGCGTGATGTCGCCGATCCGCCAGCCGGCGGATTCCTGATAAACGACCTATGCGAAAAACTGGGGGACTATCTTGACTCCCAGCAGATCGCTGATGTTTACCGCGCTTACGTTTTTGGTGAAGAAGCCCACGAGGGGCAACTAAGACGCAGCGGCGAACCCTATATCCACCATCCTCTAGAAGTTGCACGTATCCTCGCGGGCATGCGCCTTGATGCCCAAAGCATCACGGCCGCAATTCTGCATGATGTCATCGAGGATACTGAAGCTGCGAAGGAACATTTGGTCAAAGATTTCGGTAAAGAAGTTGCAGAACTTGTCGATGGTGTAAGTAATATCAGCCAAATCAAATTTAAGACCAAAGAGGAGGAGCAAGCAGAGAACTTCCGCAAAATGTTTCTCGCCATGGGACGAGACATACGCGTTATTCTTATTAAGTTGGCTGATCGACTTCATAACATGCGCACCCTGGCGGCGTTGGTGAGGGATCGCCAACGAGAGATTGCCCGCGAGACCCTGGAGATCTACGCGCCAATTGCCAATCGGCTAGGCATGCGCCAGTGGTACTATGAACTCGAAGACCTTGGTTTTATGTATCTATACCCGATGCGTCATCGAATTCTGGAAGAGGCGGTACGCAAACGACACGGAAATCGCAAAGCGATCGTCGAGAAAATTCGCAAAGCCATCATCCAACAGTTGAGTCAAGAAGAACTTGAGGGAGAAGTTACTGGCCGCGAAAAGAACTTGTACCGCATCTACCGCAAGATGCGACAAAAATGTCTGTCCTTCGATCAAGTGTACGACGTCTATGGATATCGAATCGTTGTTGATAAAGTGGACACGTGCTACCGCGTGCTGGGGGTTATTCATAACCTATATATGCCGATTCCGGGTCGTTTTAAAGACTACATAGCAATACCCAAAGCGAACGGCTACCAGTCTTTACATACAGTGGTGTTCGGCCCGTTCGGGGTGCCGGTTGAGATACAAACTCGTACCGAAGATATGCATCGTGTGGCAGAGGTTGGTGTGGGTTCTCATTGGCTTTATAAAAGTGGTGATTCGAGCGACGCGCAGATGCCGCAACGTACGCTGCACTGGTTAAAGGATCTACTCGATATTCAACAAAAGGCCGGAAACCCACGAGAGTTTCTAGAGAACCTCAAAGTCGATCTTTTTTCGGATGAGGTCTATGTGTTTACCCCTAAAGGCGAAATCAAAAAGTTGCCGCAAGGCGCAACCACAATAGATTTTGCATACGCTGTTCACACACATGTGGGCAATCATTGCATAGGCGCCAAAATCAATCACGAACTGGTCCCGTCTCGTACGACGCTACGCAACGGCAATCACGTTGAAGTTATCACGGCCGAATGGGCAAGTCCCAACCCGGTGTGGCTTGACTTCGTTGTGACCGGTAAGGCTCGTGCCCACATCCGTAATTTCTTGAAGAACCAGAAACACGAAGAGGCGGAGAGCCTTGGCGAGCGTTTACTCGCCAAGGCCCTGCAAGGTGTTGGATTCGAGTCGCCGAAGATACGCGAAGCGCAAAAAAAGACGTTGCTAAAAAAGCTGGAGTAAATGTCATCGGAMTCGGAGAACATGCAACAATGAAAATCGGCATCTTGGGCGGTACAGGTCGCATGGGGAGTCGCTTGGCACACGGTTACGCACAAGCCGGTCACGAGGTCATCTTGGGATCTCGTTCGCCGAAGAAGGCCGACAACGTCGCGACCGAGATCGGCGGCCACGTGCGTGGAGGTTCACTTCAGACAGCCGCTCAGGAAGGAGAGGTAATTGTCCTGGCCGTCGGTTTTGGTGATGCAGCTGTGACGGTGAGGGCCGTGCACGATTATTTGACCGGGAAGATCATTGTCGACATCACCAATCCATTCGGTGCCGTTCCGCCGGGAGAGACGTCTGGGGTCGAAGAAAACGCGAAGGCCGCTCCAGCCGCGAGGTGGGTTGCCGCATACAAGACGAACTTTTGGAAAACGCTGGACCAGTCCGTTCTCTCCGGGGAGAACTTCGCGGTACAGAACCAGGGCGGCAGCGCGACCGCCCGCATCGGCACCACGAAGCTTGACGGCGGCGCCGGGGGCATGAGCGGCGCGTACA